>NHJX01000003.1 GCA_002169105.1 Gammaproteobacteria bacterium TMED226
ATAACCATGTTTAATAACAAAATAAATAGTAAATTATTTTTTATTTCATTACTTACACTTTCATTTTCATTTTCTTCATTTGCTCAAGAAGTAGAAGAAGTTGTAGTTACTGCAACTAAAAAAGAAGAATCAACTCAAGATATTGCGATATCAGTTGAAGCCTTTACTTCAGATATGCTTGACTCTGAACAAATCTTTGATCTTTCAGATCTTACAGAAGTTGTTCCAGGCTTTGGTTATGGTAAGGGAATTGGTTCCGGATCAAGTTTTCAAATGAGAGGTATTGGTTCTTATGGAATTGGTGCAGCAGTTGTATCATCTCTAGTAACTAATATAAATGGCCACAGCGTTGGGACTGGTCAGTTTGTTGATTTAGGTTTTATGGANATTGAAAGGGTTGAGGTATTAAAAGGACCTCAAGGTACATTAAATGGAAGAAATTCCGTTCAAGGTGTTGTAAACCTTATAACAAAACGACCAACTTCAGAAATGGGCGGTTACGTAGATATTGAATCTGGTAATTTTGATAGAACTTTAATTAAAGGAGCTATTAATATTCCAATTTCAGATAACATCTCTTCAAGAGTTGCTTTTATGAGTAATCAAAGATCTGGTATGGTTCATAATGCTAATACTGGAAATGATTATGATGATAGAAACGATACAGGTATAAGACTGTCTATTGATTGGAATCTCAGCGATATNACCGACCTAAAATTAACTTATTCTGGACAAAAAAGTGATGATAATAGACCTCAAGAAGAGGTTTCTTTTTGTGCACAGGATCAATTCTTTGGTTGCTCGCCNTATTCAAGAGGCGGAATNAACCAAGCAGCAGATACAAGAGGTCANGTTGCTGGATTATTTGGGTTTTATTCTTTAATAGATCCAGGAACTATCGTTAACAAGTACGGACCATCATTGGCTGGTNGATTTGATACATTATATTTAGATAGAGAGCCGACTCATTATCAAGAGTCTGAAGTTACAAATTTAGAATTAACTCATGAACTTAATGATGATGTTCAAATGATTGTTAAATANACTTATTCAACAAGAGACTTTCATCAAATGAATGATAATGACGGCAGTGTATCTAATGTTTCTTTGTTGGGTGTTGGAGCTGCGTTAGGACTTCCTCCTGTTGAAGCAAATGTATGTTTTGGTGGAGATGTTCAATTCTGTGAGATGGCTAATTCTGATAGAACTTATGACTTTNCAGATGTAGAAACTGAAAATAAACAAGCTGAAATAAATTTCGTTTCAAATTTTGATGATTCATTTAATTACACTTTTGGATATTATTGGTATGACGATACAACTGACAATGAATACAGAGTTCAGACTATGGGAACACAATTAATTGGTGATTTTGGAGCTCATCCATATGCACCTGTTCTATTTGGTTTGACTGGTTTAGATTATTCAAATAAAGGTGGTTTTGCCTTTTATGATCAGTTACTAAGACTTATGGCAGTTATCCCAAGTGTTCAACAAGTTCAAGCAGGCCTAATAACTGACCCAGCTACTGCCCAAGGTATATTAACTGCTTATGGCACTTTAGTTGCAACAATCAATGCTATGCCTGACATGACAGTTCCAGTTGATCTTAGAGGTACATTAAGTGATCAACATGTGAGAACAAAATCTCAAGCTCTTTATGGTGAGCTATATTTTGATTTAAATGAAAATACAATGCTGACTGTTGGTGCCAGATATGATGACTTCCTTGTAGATAGTTCAAACTTTAACGATTTAGTTGGAAGGCAGTATGTAGCAAGAGGTGGAAATGCTTATGCAAATCCTAGAGATATACCAGGAATGCTTCAAAAAAGAACCGTTTCTGATACATCTTCTTCATATAAAGTAGCTCTTCAACATTATCTCAGTGAAGATGTAATGGTTTATGGAAGTTATACAACTGCAACAAAAGCAGGTGGTGTAAATGCTGGTTCAAGTTCTAGTACTTACGATCCAGAAGAGACCGGTGTATTAGACTTTGGTCTGAAAGGCATTTTCCTTGATGGAGCCATGTTGCTTAATATGAATATATTCAGAAATGACAACAAAGGCATGCTTCTTGCAGCTATCGTGGATGATGCAAGTATTAACTATAACTTAGATGCTGAAATTACTGGTTTTGAAGGACAAATGTCATTCTTCCCATCAGAGACTACTCAGATTCAATTTAGCTGGTTAGCTATTGATAATGAAATAACTTCTGATACCAGCATTATTAATTATCTAAATCCTGTCGGAGGACAACTTGTTGCTTATCTTGGTGCGCTAGATCCAAATGGAACTGGTGCCGTTACTGGTGCAGCATTTTCAAATGGTTTAAATTTATTTAAATCAGGTGGATTTAATTGCTTAGCTCCTCAATTTGCTCCTGCAGCAGGGATACCATGTCCGGTAGCTCAAGGTGTTCCATTAAGTTTAATGGGAAATAAACTTCCAAATACTGCTGAATTAGAATATAGCTTATCGCTGACAAAAGTTTTCGCATCTAGTGTTGGTGAGACTTCTGCTAGATTATCTTATAGATATAGAGATGAATCTAATTCCAGCGCTTTTGAAGAGGTTAGAATGGCAATACCTGAAAACAAGTATATNGATATGCTNGTTAAATTTACTCCAAATGACAGCGATTGGTATTTAGCCCTTTATGGAAAGAATATTGCTGACGATAGACAATTACAGTTCTTAAGAACAGCAAGTAATTTACAAGGCGGGCAACTATACGGATCATTTTCTGATCCAAGAACTTGGGGTCTTCAATTTGGATTAGAATTTTAATCAATTCTTAGTTAAAAAAGCCCAGTGATACTGGGCTTTTTTTTACGTATACTAACACTATGCAAGCATTACCATACACTCATGACTCAATAAAAGTGACCGAAGAAATGTGCGATCATAACGGACACATGAATGTAAATTATTATTACAGATTATTTGANAGTACTTATACATCATTCTACATTGAAGAGTTAGGCTTTAATCAAAAGTATATAGAGAGTGGATTTTCAACTTTTACACTGGAAGACAGCATTAGATATCTTAATGAATTTACTTTAAACGAAGAAGTCTATCCATCGTTTATATTATATAAAGCAAATAAAAAACTACTTCATTTTGTTGGAATCCTGCAGAATAAAGATTCAGAATTAGCAGCTATTTTTGAAACTGTATTAGGGCACATTGATTTAAGCAAAAGAAAAATAGTAAATTTTTCTGATGAAAAGATTAATTTTTTACAAAGCGTTTATTTAAAACAGAAAGAAAACTTACAAATTCCTTTTGACGTGAAACTTTACATTAAAGATATAGATGCATAAGTACTTTTTGTTTATTGTTTTAATTCCACTGTACGTCAATAGTTATGAATTTAGCGCAATGACTCTAAATGCTCAAAATTTGTTTGATACCACTGATGATAAAAATAAAGATGATAAAGCCTATCTTCCAATAGAGTTAAAGCAATCAAAAAAACATATCAAATCATGCAGTAATATAAAAGTTAAGTCATGGAGGGAAGAATGTTTATTTTTAGATTGGAATGATGAAGTCAAAAATGCAAAACTAAACAATCTAGTAACAAACATAGTTTCATATCAAAATATTGGTCCCGATATCGTAGCTCTCCAAGAAGTAGAAAATATAAATATTCTTAATCAACTGCTAGAACTTTTGAAACCATTTGGATATGTAGATGCAGTATTAATTGAAGGAAAAGACTTTAGAGGTATTGATAATGCCATAATATCTAAATACAAAATTTTAGATTCAAAACTTCATTACATTTCATTTACCGGGAAGTTTGAAGGTAAGGACACAAGACCAATCTTAGACTCAACACTCGATGTTCATGGCACGAAAATTAAAATATATAATGTACATTTTCCATCAGGCTTTCATGATGTCTCAATGCGACTTGATTCATTAATTTTTTTAAGCAAATTACTAAAAACTCACAGTTACCCAACTATTGCCCTGGGTGACTTCAATGTAAATACAAAAGAAGATAATGAATTAAATATTTATTCTTCTGAGGAAGTTGATTGGAGTGTTGCCCATTTAAAAGGGTGTAAAACTTGTAAGGGGTCTTATTACTACAATTATGGAAAAACGTGGGAGTATTTAGATACAATTTTTTTATCAAAAAATAGAAATATTTTTTATATCTCTGACAGCATTACGATTCACGCTACCAATAATAACTCATATCAAGATACAGGGAGGCCTATAAGATTCAACCCTAAGAAAAAGAATGGGGTATCTGACCACCTACCAATGGTTGCAAAGTTTCAAATCAATTAGTTTTTATAGATATTTACTTTCACTTACGCCAGCCGCCTCTATCAAAGATACGCAAGTAAGTTAATTGATCATGGTCTGAGTCATTCATAACTTTACAGTAATCTCCTGATTCAACTAAAACCACATCGCCCGCAGACAATTCATATGAATCTTTATGTTCAATTCCATAAGAAGGGTTTGATCCGTGACCTTCATCAGAATTCATATACTCAACTACTTCCATAGTCCCTCTGCCGTTGGTGATAACATAAACAACGTCTGAATCAATCAATTTATGACCTAACGTTGATTTGCCTGGCTGAATAACTGTCTTACTTGCAATGATTCTTTGAAGCAAGTCGTTTGACCAGACAGTATAATCATCTGTTGTTTTTTGTGGCGACCCACCAATTCTAAAATTTGTATATTTTTTAGCCATATTAAATTTCCTTCGCTAATTATAAGTATTTGATGTGAATATACTAGTATATATAAGTATTAAGGGTGTTGTTATTAAGTATTATTTACTATACTTGATTATAGTCAATTAAATGATATAGAGGAGCATAAACAATGAGTAAAACATATACTAATCCAGAAACAATAGGACTTCATGCAGGATGGAGAAAAGATGAAAATACTAATTCAGTAGCAGTACCAATTCATCAAACTACTAGCTTTCAATTTGATGATACAGAACATGCAGCAAATCTATTTGCATTATCGGAACTTGGTAATATTTATTCAAGAATAATGAACCCAACATGTGCTGTTTTAGAGGATAGAATCGCTGCTTTAGAGGGCGGTGTAGGGGCGCTAGCAGTTGCATCAGGACAAGCAGCTTCCGCTTACGCGATTCAAAATATAGCAAAAAAAGGAGACAACATTGTTGCCTCAGCACATCTTTATGGAGGAACATATAACCAATTTAAAAATGTTTTTTCAGACATGGGTATTGAAGTTAGGTTTGTTGATCCAGCAGATCCAAATAATTTTGCAGAAGCGACTGATGAAAATACTAGAGCCTATTATGGAGAAGTGCTTCCAAATCCAAGTTTTGAAGTTTTTCCAATTAGTGAAGTTGCTGAATTAGGAAGACCTCTTGGAATTCCATTAATTGTTGATAATACTGCAGCTCCCGTAATTTGTAAGCCTTTTGATCATGGCGCAGCAGTTATAATTCACTCAACTACTAAGTTTATTGGTGGTCACGGAACTTCAATTGGTGGAATTATTGTTGATAGCGGCAATTTTGACTGGGAAGCATTCCCAGAAAGACAGCCAGCATTAAATAACCCTGATCCATCTTATGGTGGTGCCGTTTGGACTGAGGCAGTCAAGCCATTAGGACCAATTGCCTACATACTTAAAGCAAGGACAACGATTTTAAGAGACATGGGAGCTGCTATGAGCCCATTTAATGCATTTATGTTCATTCAAGGCCTTGAAACATTAGCTCTTAGAATGAGAGAGCATTCAAGCAATGCTGAAAAAGTAGCTGAATACCTCTCAAATCATGATTCTGTTGAAAGGGTAAGTTATCCATCTCACATGGATGGTTATGCTAAAGAAAGAGCGGATAAATATCTAACTAAAGGCAATGGAGGCTTGATGGGCTTCGAAATTAAAGGCGGAATAGAAGAAGGTAAGAAATTTATTAATGCTTTAGAGATGGTATATCACGTTGCCAATATTGGTGACTCAAGAAGCTTAGCCATTCATCCAGGAAGCACAACTCATAGCCAACTAAATGAAGAAGAGTTATTAGCAGCTGGTATTACCCCTGGATACGTAAGACTTTCTATCGGATTAGAGCATGCTGACGATATAATAGCTGACTTTGAGCAAGCTTTATCGAAGATATAAGAAATCTTGAGCCAAGAATTAGTCACTTACATAGTTCTTGGCTCATATGAGAGACTCAAAGACCTTAAGCTACCAGTCTCAACTAAAAAAGAGGAGTATCTTTTAACTAATTTCTTAGATGACTCATGTTTTGAAGATGTAATTGATAAATTAATATTTAAAGCAAAAGGTAATATAGTAGTCTTACTACCACCCTCATCATTCCCTAATTCAAAATCAAAAAAAATGTTAATGAAAATTTCTAGCATTGATCATTCTTCGTGGGGCTGGTTTCAATTTAATGAAAAAAGAAACGATTTTATACAAAATTTAAAAAAAATCTCTTCTGTTATTAGAAGTATTCCCAATTTAGAACAGGGTATTTTTTTTAATAAAAGGTTATATTTTTCAGTCGGGGGTATTGGAAAATTTGGTTCATCGCCTTTTAATGAAATATCAAAAAGGTTTTATTCAAGAATTGATCCACAAATACCACTCCCTGCTCTTATAATAAGAACAAAAAATTTAACTATCTTTTAATGATGAATAATCAATCTTTAATAATTGCAGAAAAAATAGCTTATAAAATAAATGATAAAAAGCTTTTTCATAATCTTTCCTTTTATGTCAATAAAGGAGAAGCTTTACATATTTGTGGTTCAAACGGATCGGGTAAATCTACTTTAATAAGAATTATTCTAGGAATCACCAGTCAAACTAAAGGTAATTTCAATTATGGAAATACAAAAAAGATTTGTTACTTAGGGCATAAAAACGCATTAAAGTCATACTTGTCTGTTGCTGACAATCTTATGCTTTTAGATTTAGATGATCATATTGAATTAGATCCCTATTTGAAAAAATTAGAACTTAAAGAGCTCTTAGATATCACAGTTGCAAATCTATCATTTGGACAACAAAAAAAACTTGCTCTACTAAGAATTTTTTTAAATGACTCTGATCTAATAATCTTAGATGAGCCTTTTGTTGGTCTTGATAAAAAAACTCTTGATTTAGTTATAGATTTTCTAGCTAAAGAATTAGATGCTAAAAAAGGAATAATTTATACATCACATATACATTGTGAGATTGAATCAAAAATCCTTAATTTAGAATAATTTATGAACACACTGTACTTAGAATATTTAAAGCTTAAGAAAAAAACCAGGAATTGGCTAGGACCAATATTAGTATTTATTTTAATTATGATCGCCTATCCTTTAACTGTTGAATTTCTTCAAAAAGATCTTGAGCAAGGTTTTTTTTCATTACTATGGATATCCATGCTTTTATCAATGATGCTTGCAACTGAAGATATTTTTTTAGAAGATTTTAATGATGGATCTCTTGAACAAATTTTAATATCTACTTCATCTTTTCCTATATTGATTGCTAAAAAGATTTTTATTTATTGGGCTATGATCGGAATACCTATATCTCTTTTTAGTTTTCTCTTTTCTCTTTCGATTACAAAAGATTTACAAGTAAGTTTATTAATAATGCCATTGTCAATGCTTTGTACGTATATTTTTCTTAACCTATTTGTATTTGGAAGTGCGTTAAGCTTAAATAAAGGATCTGTGTTGGGAGCAATTATCACTATGCCAATAGCATTGCCTGTATTAATAGTTCTTGGAAAAAGTGTAATAGCTATTCAGTTTGGTATAAATTATCTTGAGTTTTTGCTCTTATTATTGGGTGGCTTATCTATTATAATTACAGCAGTACCTTTTATAGTATCTTACGTAATTAAAGCTCATCTAGAGTAGGATTACACCAGCACACATTTGAAAGTGATAAAAAAATTTATACATCAGTTTGCCTCTCCTAAGACTTACTTATTTCAAGTAAATAGGGTATATAAGTATATTTTTTATTTCTCATTACTTATTTATACCTTTTCATTAATATGGGGGCTTCTGTTTACGCCAGAAGATTTTGTCCAAGGCAATTCATTTAGGATTATATATCTTCATGTTCCTGCATCTTTTTTATCTCAATCTCTCTATGCAATTATGGCAATTGCTAGTGTTACTTATCTTATATGGCGAGTAAAACTTGCAGCATATCTAATTATTGCTATAGCCCCAATAGGGGCAATGACTACCTTTTTAGCACTTATCTCTGGTTCAATATGGGGTATACCTACATGGGGAACTTGGTGGCAGTGGGATGCAAGAATTACATCAACATTAATATTATTTATAATGTATCTAGGTTTAATCTCATTGCATAACTCTTTCAGTAATTTTGAAAAAGCTGATAAGTTATTATCTTGGTTGGTTATAGTAGGATTTATAAATATTCCAATTATTAAGAAATCAGTTGACTGGTGGAGCACGCTGCATCAATCAGCATCTATTACTTTGACTGATAAGCCTAGTATCGATCCATCAATGCTATATCCGTTAATAGGTTCAATGATTGGATTTTTTGGTTTAATTTTCTGCTTAGTAATTATTTCATCAAAACTCCAAATCTTCAAAAGAGAAAAAACTAAATCATGGATTAAAGATTATGTTTGAATTTGCATTTAAATCTTTTCAAGAAGCCATATATATGAATGGACATGGTGTTTATGTTTGGAGTGTAGTAATAATTTTAATTTTTTGTTTAGTTTGTGCCTTTTCTTACTACAAAATAAAACTTAAGGAATATAAGAAGAAATTAGATGAAACCTATTAGAAAAAAGAGACTTTATAATATTTTATTTGTTTTTTTATTCTCTGTTTCAGGTATTTCGCTAATTCTATATTCACTGAATTCAAACCTTGATTACTTCTTTACACCAACAGAGCTTAAGAATAATGATATTCCTATCGATAAGAGAATTAAGATTGGAGGAATGGTTTTGGAAGGCTCAGTCAAAAGAGATGCCTCAAAGATAACTTTTATAGTTACAGATTATGAGAATTCTATAGAGGTTCTCTTTAATGGCATTGTTCCAGATTTATTTCAAGAAGGCAGTGGAGTAGTGGCATTAGGGGTTATTAATAATGATATTTTTTATGCTCAAGAGGTATTAGCGAAACATGATGAAAATTATATGCCGCCAAATTTAAATCTAAAAAATGATAGTTGAGATTTCGCACTTTCTTTCAGTATTAGCAACAGGATTATTTTTTTTAACAGGTTGTTTTTCATTAGCTGTAAGAAATACATCTTATATTTCAAATCTTATAAGTAGAACTTATTCTCATGCTTTTTTATTTCTAATTATTTCTTTTTTAATCTATGTCTGGCTAGCAATAACAGATAATTTTAGTGTTCAATATATTGCCAGTCATTCTAATTCTGATTTGCCTGTTTTCTATAAAATTTCTTCTATTTGGAGTGCGCACGAAGGTTCTATGTTCTTGTGGATTGTATTCCTTTCGTTATGGGGGTTTGTTTTTAATCTTAATATAAATAACGATGAAGCTTTGAAACCAAAAGCAATAGGTGTAATTTCTCTTATTCTAGTAGGTTTTTTAATTTTTTTACTTGTAACATCTAACCCTTTTTCAACGATATTACCTATAGCGCCTTTAAATGGCGCAGACATTAATCCTGTTCTTCAAGATCCAGCATTAGCGATACATCCACCAACTCTTTACTTAGGCTATGTAGGCTTTGTTATACCTTTTGCTTGTGCAATTTCCTTTCTATTAATTGGGGATTCTGATATTCAATGGGAAAGACTAGTTAGAAAGTGGTCTGTTGCCTCTTGGGTATTTCTTACAGCTGGTATCACTTTGGGAAGTTGGTGGGCCTATTATGAATTAGGATGGGGCGGTTATTGGTTTTGGGACCCAGTAGAAAATGTTGCTTTAATGCCTTGGTTGGCCGCAACAGCATTTCTTCACTCCTTAAGTGTTTCTATAAAATCTTCACATCTAAGAATATGGACAATTCTTCTTTCGATTCTAGTATTTTCTTTGAGTCTTTTTGGAGCTTTTATTGTTAGATCTGGAATAATTGATAGCGTTCATGCTTTTGCAAATGATCCAGATAGAGGTCTTTATTTATTAGCATTCATTTCAATAATTGTATTAATGTCGATGTTTTTATTTATTTTTAGATTTTCAGTTATTAAGTCAGCTGACAATATAAAACGCTTTTCAAAAGAATCCTTTATATCGTTAAATAACATTTTTTTTGCATCATTAATATTTTCAGTAATGCTAGGCGTTACATATCCGCTCATTTATGAATACCTTTATGATCAAAAAATTAGTGTTGGCGCTCCATTTTATAATGCAATATTTATTCCAATAACTATATTGGCATCGTTATTTCTTTTTATTTCAGTTGACTCTAGATGGTCAAGAAGCATAAATATTAAATTTTTTACAAAACCTATAGTTATATCAATAATGCTTTCAATTATTGCCACAGCTACTATAGTTTTTCTTTTTAATACTAAAGTGATAGCAATTTATTTATCAATATTTTTTGGACTGCTTATAATTTTCAGGTACTTAATAGAAATGTGGAATTCATTTAACTATAAAAAATATATCAATCCCTTTAGCGTGATTGCACATTTTTCATTGGGATTACTTCTTGTATCAATTTCATTTAACAGTCTACTAAGCTCAGAGCGAGCAATGAACATAAAAATAGATGAATATGAAGAATACAAAGGCATGAAAGTCTATTTTAATGATATTAAGTTTGTTGAAGCTTCTAACTATGACGCTGTTCAAGCTGAGTTTTATATTGAAGACTCTGCTGGTAAGAATTTTACGCTAAACCCTGAGAAAAGAAGGTATTTCACAAGAGGACAGATAACAACTGAAACAGCTATAAAAGTAACAATACTTAGAGATATATATTTAACAATAGGTGATCAGCTAGATGATGGTAGTTGGGTTGTAAATATACAACTTAATTATTTTATTAGATGGATTTGGTTTTCAGCAGCACTAATGGCATTTGCAGGAATAGTGTTAGTATTCTCAAAAAGAAAAATTTAATTTATGAAAGCTTTACTAAAATTAACAGTCTTAATACTACCCATTTCTTTTATATTGATGTTTTTTGTTTTACTGACAGATGACACGCCATATCCAGGTGCAGACTATGATGTTTTTGATATGCCTCAATTTCAACTTAAAAATTTACAAGACAATGAATTAATTTTTAATTCAGATATTCAGGGAGATTATATCGTTAACATATGGGCGAGTTGGTGCATAACATGCAGGATAGAGCATCCGTATTTAATGAATTTGAGTAAACAAGGTATGCCAATTATTGGATTAAATTATAAAGACGAGAGAAGAGATGCAATAGATTGGTTAGAAAAGTATGGAAATCCATATGAGACTGTTATTCATGACTTAAAGGGAACTCTTGCTTTGGATATGGGTGTTACAGGCGCTCCCGAAACATTCTTGGTAAATAATGGCGAAATAGTTGCTCATTACCAAGGTGAAATAAATCCTTCAATATGGGCGGATGTTTTTATGCCAGTCATTGATGATAGGGAGATGTTTTAATATGAAATATCAATATATCATGATTATTCTTTTCTCGATTACTCTCTATTCTGGAACTTTGTATGAGTTTGATAACGAGGCCGACGAGATAAGGTTTAACAATCTTATACATGATATTAGATGTCCAAAATGTACATCTGGTTCATTAGCAAGTTCAAATGCTCCAATTTCTGAAGACTTAAAATTAAAAATAGCCGAGATGATTAATATAAAAAAAACAGATAGTGAGATAAAGGAATATGTCGTATCAAGATTTGGTAAAGAATCACTATACGAACCTCAGTTGAACAAAGATACTTTTATTTTATGGTTTTCTCCTTTTTTGATTTTATTTTGTGCTTTGTTTTTCTTCTTTCTTAGAAAAAAAACATAATGACTATCTTCTATCTTTTAATTGTATTCGCAGCTTTACCAATTATTGCCTATTTGTTAGCACAGAAAACTAATAATAAAGGCATTGTATTCGGGTTCACTTCAATTGTTTTTATAATATGCTTAGTAATTTTTACAAGTAAATTTGCAGTTTTAGGAAGTGTTAATAAACAAATATTGAGTAACAAAATACTGGAACAGGTTTATGTTGATTCAAGAATATCAAAAGAGAATCTAAATAAAATTGAACTTACTCTTAAAAATGATGAGTTAAAATCATGGTTAATCAGCCTTATATCAAAATCTATTGAGCTAAACAAATTAAATTCTGCTGAAAGTCTAATAACTTTCTCTGAAAGATTTTTTGAAACGAACAACGAAAAGATTATATTTTATGGATTATATACAAGCTTAAGAAATGCAAAATTTCCTCAATTCAAAGATGCAAGTTTTATTATTGATAAAGATTCTGTATTTCCTTGTTCATTTAAAAATGGAATCGCAAAGCTTTTTGTAATGAATGGTCCTGAAATTCCAATCGCTCAGAAAGAATTTGAAAGTATTGCACGCGCTAAACTGACAAATCTGGATAGCGTAATTCCAGGATTTGATCTTGCATCAGCTCATCTTAATAATGAAACTATTGAATTTAACTTGGATATATTTTGCATTGAGAATGGCGAAGTATTTTCAGTAAGAAACCTAATAATTTTAGATAAAAATCAGCCATCTAATACATATAAAATTAATTCAAATGAATGGTTAAAAAAGTTACAAGAGTTATAATATATATGAAAAAAATACTCTTAAAATGCAGTTAAAACATATAAAACTATCAGGTTTTAAAAGCTTCGTTGATCCAACGAAAATATCTTTTCCTACTAATATGGTTGGTGTTGTAGGTCCCAATGGATGTGGAAAATCTAATGTTATTGATGCTGTTAGATGGGTGTTAGGAGAACTATCAGCAAAGAATCTCAGAGGCGAATCAATGGTCGATGTTATTTTTAATGGTTCTGAAAAAAGAAAAGCATCAGGACAATGTAGTATAGAACTGTTATTTGATAATTCCAGCGGTAAGATTGGTAAAGAGTATGCCAGTTTTTCAGAAGTCTCAATTAAAAGAGTTATGACTAGAGATGCTCAATCTAATTATTATATTAATAATACAAAATGTAGAAGAAAAGACGTTCAAGAAATATTTCTTGGTACAGGTCTAGGACCAAGTTCCTATGCAATTATTGAGCAAGGAATGGTTAGTAGGCTTGTTAGTGCAAAACCAGATGAATTACGAACTCACATAGAAGAAGCTGCTGGAGTGTCAAAATATAGAGAAAGAAGAAAAGAAACAGAATCTAGAATAAAACGAACAAAAGAAAACTTATCTAGAGTTAAAGATATTAGAGATGAGATATCAAGACTAGTAAGAAGGTTAGAAAATCAAGCTAAAGCTGCTGAGAAGTATAATCTTTTAAAGAAAGATAAAGCTAGGTATGAATTAGATAAAGCTATTTTATTTTCGATAGAAGCAAAAAATAATAGAGATAAATTACAGAAAAAATTAGATTCTAATAATCGTGATTTACAAGTAAAAAATGCTGAATGTGACACTATTCAGGCTCAGATAGATCAATATAGAACTGAAAATGATTCTGTATTAAGTGAATACGAAGTTGCGCAAAAGAATTTTTATGCTGTTGGAGCAGAAATAGCTAAACGAGAAGCTAATTTACAAAATATTATTAATACAGAGTCTGAAACTAAGTTTAGCTTACAAAAAGCAATACAAAATTATGATAAGGCAAAGGAGACCGAAAAAAACTTTGATGAGCTAAGTCCAAGTGAAAAAGCGATGCATCTTCTTGATAGCATAATATCAACCATAGAAAAGTTCGGAATTAATAATGAAAGTATTCGAGAGAAGGCTTTAGAACTTAAAAAACTTTTAGTAGATATTTTAAATATAGCTACTGCTCAATCAAAATCTTTAACAGATGAATATCTATCAAGACAAAATGAACTAGAAGGCCAAATAGAAGAAGCAGAAAAACTTAAAGGTTCAATTGAGAGTGAAATGAAAGAATTTGTTGTAAAAAGTTCTGATGCAGAGTCAATTTTGATAGATCTTAGACAAAAGCAATCAAAATTTAATGAAGATTTGAGAGAGCTTGAAAACAATAAATCTATTGCTGACTTAGATTCAAGATCCATTTTAGAGAAGATAACCAATCTACGTATTGAGCTCAAAACTTATGAGATCAATTTAGAAAACTCAAACAAAAAAATTAAGGAAGCTGGTATAGATTTAGAAAATATTGATTTTTCTAATTATGAAAATACCACATTTGAAGAGATTGAGGATAGGTTAACAGAGGTAGAGACCAAGATAATTAAGCTTGGAGCTATTAATCTTGCTGCACCGGAGGAAATTGCAGAAGAATCAAAAAGAAAAGAAGAGTTAGACGAACAATATAATGACCTTACTGAAGCTTTAGACAAACTTACTGCAGCTATTAAAAAAATTGATAATGAAACAAAGACGATATTTAAGGATAGTTTTGATTCAGTAAATATAAAACTAAAAGAGATGTTTCCTAAATTATTTGAAGGTGGCATGGCAGAGCTTACTTTAACTGACGATGATGCTCTTAACGCAGGTGTAATATTAATGGCAAGACCTCCAGGCAAAAAAAATTCCTCAATATCTCAACTATCTGGGGGAGAAAAGGCTCTTACAGCTTTGGCCTTAGTTTTTGCCTTGTTTGAACTGAACCCAGCACCATTCTGTTTACTGGATGAAGTTGATGCACCCCTTGATGATATAAATACCCTAAGGTTTATAAATATAGTTGAAGAAATGTCTCATTCAGTTCAATTTATTTTTATTACACACAATAAGGTATCAATGGAAAAAAGTGACTATTTAATGGGAGTCACAATGCATAAGCAAGATGCAGGAGTTTCCAGAATAGTATCAGTCGATGTTAATCAGGCGCTAAAATTAGCAGAATCATAAATGGGCACAAATTCTGAAATTTATTTAATAGGAGTAGCTGTATTATTTTTTCTAATAATCGTTTTTTTATTTATCAAAAAAATATCTAACTCAGGAAAATTAAAAGTAAAAATTGAATCTGTTCCAGACTCGTTTGATTCTATAGAAGAACAAAGCTCAGTCGAAAATCAAAAAACTTTTGAATTTAATATAAACAAAGAAGAACAAGAACTAGCAGTACTCAATTTAATTTCTGTTGATAGGTCAATGTTCGATATAGAACAAATTTTTGGATTTATTTCTAACTGTGGTGCAAAAGTAAAGAATAAATATTTTTCATTTATTGATGAAAAAGGTAAAGAAAAATTTAGGATTATAAATGCACTAAATCCTGGAACTTTTGATCAGGATACCAAGACGTTTGCGATAGTAATTGTTGCAGATTTAAGCATCACAACTAATCCGCTAGACACGGTTAGACAAATGGTAAAGTTTTCAGTTAATTTTTCAGACAAGTTTCATGCAACTCTGTGCGATCAAGAAAGAATACCAATAACAAAGCAAATGATTTCACATATGGAATCTAGAGCGCAAGATATAGCAAGAATAAAACAACTTAACAATCACAACATTTCGTAAAAAATATTAAATGATAGATCCATGGAAAATTATTAATGAACTAGAGTCTAATAATAGCCGCTTATTTAAAGAGGATGTTATAGAAAAAAATCTTAGTTATAAGAATTTTCAAGAAGGTCTCGCTATGTGTCTAGATCCTTTAGTAACTTTTGGTGTTAAACAGGTTCCTGAATCAGAAAAAAATGGAGTTGGATTGGCCTGGATAGATTTCAAGAAAGGAGCAAATTTATTAATTGAAAGAGAGAAAACGGGGCATGCTGCTAGAGATTTAATAATTGAACTAATGAACTCATCAACTAATTCTCAATGGAATGACTGGTATAGAAGGATTTTAATCAAAGATCTAAGATGTGGAGTTAGTGAAAAAACAGTAAATAATGTTGCGAAGAGAATGGATTTAAAGTTTAGAGTCCCGGTTTTTTCATGCATGTTAGCTCATGATGGCGCAAAGCATCCAAAAAAAATTAAAGGAAACTGCTTGGTTGAGTATAAATATGATGGCGTAAGGGTCATTGCTATTGTTATGAAAGGCAAAGCAACTCTATACAGCCGCAATGGGAAGATCTTTCATAATTTTCACCATATTGAAAAAGCTCTTAGCAAGCCTGAATATAATGATATTGTATTTGATGGAGAGGTAATGAGTGATGACTTTCAAGCTCTAATGAAACAGGTTTATAGAAAGTCAGGTGCAAAAACAGATGACGCATACTTAGCTCTCTTTGATATATTGCCACTTAGTGAATTCAATCAAGGAAAAAGTAAACTCACCTCTATTGAAAGAAAAAAAGAGTTAAAAAAACTATCAAAAACTTTTGAAAATGTTATCAAGCTGGTAGATTATGAAATTATAAATTTTGATGATAAAGATGGTCAGGATAAATTTTCAATTATGAACAAAGAAGCTCTTAAAAAAGGTTTTGAAGGCTTAATGATAAAACCAAATGATAATTATTATGAAAGCAAAAGAAGTCATGCTTGGTTGAAAATAAAACCTTTTATTGAAGTAACATTAAAAATAATTGATATCCAAGAGGGAACTGGCAAGCATGCAGGCAAGTTAGGTGCTTTTANTGTAGAAGGCTCTGATGACGGAAAGTTCTTTTCATTGAGTGTTGGAAGCGGCTTAACAGACGATGAAAGAGAAAAATATTGGGCATCTAAAGATAAATTACTAGGAAGGCTTATTGAGATAAGGGCAGACGCTATAACTCAAAGTATTGAAGGAGAAAATTTCAGTTTAAGATTTCCAAGATTTAAAAGTTTTAGAGGTTTTGAGAAAAATGAAAAAATATANATTTAATTATTTATTANTTTTTATAACAATATTTATTGTCCAATCATGTGTAACAAAACCNCCTCAAAACCCTGACAATATATGTTTAATNTTTCAAGAAAAAAAAGGTTGGTACAAGGCAGCTATAAGGAGTGAGAAACGATGGAAAGTGCCACCATATGTATTAATGTCATTTGTTTATCAAGAGTCAAGTTTTAAAGCAGATGCTAAGCCTGAAAGAGATAAACTATTAGGCATTATTCCTTGGTTTAGACCATCAACAGCCGTTGGTTACTCACAAGCATTAACAAAGACATGGGAAGATTATAAAGATGAGACTGGNAATAATAGGGCTAATAGAAANAATTTTGATGATTCAGCAGACTTTATTGGATGGTATGCAAGCAAAGGATATTATCAAGGATTTGAAAAAACTGATGCTCGCTCATTGTATCTTGCATATCATGAGGGATATGGAGGATTTAAGAAAAAAACTTACAGAAAAAAACAATGGCTTATTAAAGTTGCCGATAGAGTACAGGACAGATCTGAGAAGTATCAAAAACAGTATTGGGGATGTGCAAAAGAACTTAAGAAAAAAAGGTTCTTTATTTTTTAATCAGATATTTTTTATTTCGAAATTGAGCTTCTTTATTTCGTCAATATAACTCTCGCCAGCTATTAATGATTTTTTTGATTCATTAAATAGATATTTTCCTGCAACATTTACAAGTTCATTGACAGTGCAGTCTTTAACTCTTGACCTAAAGTGCAATCTCTTATCTTTATCTTTATTATCAAGAGTATTTGAAAAGTCATTCATAGCTTCACCGTATGGTGATAAGGGCTTATCGATACTAGAAATAACACCAAGAACGCCTTCTTCTAAATGCTCTGCAGTAATATTTTTTAATGCCCATTCTCTGGACTTTGCAAAATCGTTAAAAGTTTCTGAACATCTAGGATCTCGATAAGAAAAGAATTTAAAAACTTTATTATGTGAGTCTTGAGTTGCGCCTGATCCATATGCGCCACCTTTCTCTCTTATAGCTGAATGCAAGTAGCCATTTCTAAGCACAGCTCCCAAAACAGACAAAATAGGGGCATCATCATGGAAGGAATCTACTGTTGGAAATGCCTCAGCGCAGTAACATACCTGAGCTCCTGTTATCCATCCAATAGATCTATCTTGAATATCAAAATAATTTTGGGAGTCAAACGGTTCAACACTATCCTTAAATTTATATCCAATTCCCGTTTGGCTTTGATTTAAAGATGATGCTGTAAAAGTCCGAATTGGTGTGGTAGCTATTTTACTTTTAATAGACGCAAACAAATCTAGATAATCAGACAAATTATCTTGTTTATCAATATTTTTTGAGAGATTGCTTGTATTTGTTATGAAGTTTATACCAGCAGCCATATCATTAGTTGCCGCAATATTATTTACTTGTGCGCCAGCATTACTCATAGCGAGCATGTGACCGTTTTGAATAATTGATCTCTCATTGCCAGAACTAATGAAATTTAACATATCTTTTATTCTATCTTTATTCTCAAATTTGGCCTCTGATAATGTTTGCAACATTAGTTTTTGCATCTGTTCTTCATTTTTCTCTAAACATTTTGATGATATCTTTAAACCAAGATTATGTTTATTTTCTTTTGCATTAGGCAGGAGAACAAAATTTGATGATATACCACCAGTTATTGCAGACTGTATTTTTTGAACTTCTTCATAATTCATTTTTCCTATACCAATTTCAGTTAAGGTACTTCCAAATAATGAGGCAACTTTAAACTCTTCATCAGATAAGTTATTACAGGGAAATATCATGGAATGATAAGTTATTCCATTTGTACCAGTTTCATAATAATAATTATTTATGTTCTTATTCTTAACTATGGATGGATTTGCATAAGTTCTTGAAGATGGAATATCTTCTTTTGTAACTTTAGGCAAGATTTCAGGATTATCAATTGCTTCCTGTCTTTCTTTAAGATTCGATGCTAAATCAATTATTTGCTGTTTATCTTCTTGTGATAAATTTTTAGATTTTTGCAAAACTTTATTTTTAATTTTTTCTTCATTCTTGTTATTAAAATTTGGATCTGGCACAAGTGAGTAATTCACTCTATGAGTATTTTCAATTATTTTTTTCTTTATTAGATTTTCTATATATTTGTTTGATTTCAAATTATTCTTGATAACAGAAAACGAAGAATCTAAATCTAAAACTCTTAAAGGATCATCGTTATGAACGCATGCAGGGAGACAGCTCAGCATAATCTGGAGTCCATAAGGCATTCCCGAACCTGTGATTTCTCTTTGTCTTATCTCTAATTGATGAAGAGATGATGCTATAAGCTCTTCCGAGATACCATTTTTTACAATATCTTTTAAACAATCTAATATAAGTTCTTCAACTTCCATCTGTTTTCCTGACTCAACTCCCTCTAATCCTGCTGCAAAAACCAACTCCTTATGATCAGTTTCAAGTCCTGTTAATGGAGATAATGATCTTCCTAGTTCAGTATTTTCAAGAGCTTTTCTTAATGGAGAGGCTGAATTATCTAATAAGATATTGGACACTAAATAAGATTCTAATAACTCTATCGGATCATGACTTTCTCCAAGAAGCCAACTCAACACAACATGATGGTTTTCTTCATCGTTAGGCATTGGGTTGTAAAATTCGGTAACAGTCTTAGGAGACGTAATTCTTTTTTCATTTTCAACTTTAATTGATTGATTAGATGGTTCAAAACTTTCAAGAACATTCTTTTTTATATACTCTTGGATTTCTGAAGGATCTATATCTCCAAATGTAAAGAAAGTGGCATTAGATGGGTGATAGTGCTTCTTATGGAAATCTACTAAATATCCATGAGTTAGATCAATTATATCTTCTGGGTTTCCGCCACTATTATGTTTGTATGTAGAGGAGGAATATAAATGTTTGGACAGTCCATGCCAGAGTTGACTGGAAACTGAACTCATTGCTCCTTTCATCTCATTATAAACAACCCCTTTGATTTCTAATTCATTATCGATATCAGAGCCATCACTATATTCAAGCCTGTGACCTTCTTGACAAAAATCTAGCTCATCTAGATTTGGAAAAAAAGAAGAGTCCAAATATACACTTAACAAATTATTAAAATCTTTATCGTTAAGAGTTGCAAAAGGGTATGCAGTCCAATCGCTTGAAGTAAATGCATTCATAAAAGTATTAAGAGACCTTCTTATCATCATAAAAAATGGATCTCTCACAGGGTATTTTTTTGATCCACACAGGGCAGTATGTTCTAGAATATGAGCAACACCAGTAGAATCCTCAGGAATGGTTCTAAAGGCAACCATAAAAACCTTTTCATCGCTGCTAGAATCTAAGTGAATATGCTTGCATTTAAATTCAGATTCAGTATATATTTGTGCATTAAGGTCTAATAATTTTATATACTTTTGATCTTCTAAATTAAACATATAATAATAATAAAAAATTTATGAAAAAAATAACAACACTTTTTAGTCTCGTATTCTTAATAGGATGTTCTACAACTCAATCTAATATTAAAATTGATTCTATTGAGACATTCAATCTAGGTAATTATAGCGATTTTAATATAAAGATAAATAGCTCTAATATTAGCGCTGAAGTAAATCCAATTACTCTTGAGCAATTTAGAGAAAACTTAAAAAATGCTGTTAAAGAATCAGGTCTTGAGTTTAATAAAGACTCTAATTTAATTTTTGATATAAATTTTACCACCAAAGATAAAATTGAGTCTGACAGGTCAAATAATTTTTATTATGGCCATTCTTGGAATTATTATAAATATGGATATGACAATATAACTAGAACTCAAACTGAGAATATTTTAAGAATTAATCTTCGAGATAATAATTTAGACAAGACTGTATGGACAGTTGTTACAGTGTGGAGAGATGGTTCCAGTAGATCAATTTCATATGATGAAGCTTCAAGCATTCTGGTTGATGAGATAATGCTAAGCTTCTTATAAAGAAAAAGATTTATTTTGCATAAAAATTTTTTAATCCATTTTTCACTAATTTTATTAATATCTTGTTCTGAAGGAACTTCAACCAGTATAGATATACCAATAACCTCAGAAGTTGAAAAATTAATAGAACATTCTAAAGAATTTGAAAGACAAGTTCTTTCATATGAGACACCTGGCGGCGCTATTCATTTTGCAATTGGATTTGGTATTGCAAATTCAATTATGGTTGAAGGAGATGGAGGCAATATCATCATAGATGCGTCTGACAGTGTGTTCGAAGCAGAAAAGATATATTCCTTATTTAAAGAAAAGAGTTCCAGTCCTATTAAGGCAATTATTTATACCCATAATCATGGGGATCATACCTTTGGCACTGCTTTTTACATTAACAATCAGAATGAAAAACCACAAATTATTTCTCATGAAGATACGGATTACTATGTTCAGAGAATTATGGGAATCTTAAATCCAATAATCAGTGAAAGAAGTACTAGAATGTTTGGAACTCTTCTTCCTGAGAAAGATCTTATAAATGTTGGTATTGGGCCTAGCCTAAATGTAGCCAAATCACCAACTGGTTATATAAAACCAGATCTAACATTTAAGGATGATCTAAAAATAAATATTGCTGGAATTAATATTGAACTTTTCCATGCTCCCGGTGAAACAAATGACCAAATATTTGTTTGGTTACCGAATCATAAAGCTCTAATGCCTGGTGATAATATATATAAAACCTTTCCCAACCTATATACGATTAGAGGTACAACTCATAGAGACGTAAAAGGGTGGGTGGAAAGTATTGATCATATGAAAACCTTTAATGCAGAATATCTTTTTCCAAGTCATACAAAACCAATTATTGGCAAAGATCAGATTAATGAGGTTTTAACAACATACAGAGATGCTATCCAGTATATCCATGATCAGACTATAAGATTAATGAATCAAGGGCTTTATCCAGATGAAATAGCTGAAATTATTAAGTTACCAGATAATCTTGCAAACTCACCTTATTTATATGAATTTTATGGAACAGTTAGATGGTCCGTAAAAAGTATATTTAATGGTTACTTGGGTTGGTTTAGTGGAAATCCTTCCGAGCTTGATCCATTATCGCGGAAAGAAAGAGCACTTAGAATATCAAAGTTAGCCGGAGGAGATGAAATGCTCCTCAAGCAGTTATATACAGCTGTAGATAATAAAGATATGCAATGGGCACTTGAATTGAGCGATCATTTAATAGTGCTAGATTATTTCACTGTGGAAGTAAAACAGCTAAGAAAGGAAGCTCTTATATATGAAGGCTCAAGATCCCCTAATCCTAATAAAAGGAACTACTTATTAACATCAGCATTAGAATTGGATGAGAGCTTTGACAATACTGTGCTAATAGAAAGAACAGATGAATTGTTAGAACAGGTCTCTATTCATACTTTGTTTGATGTGCTATCGGTAAGATTTAATCCTGAGAGTTATAATAATGATTATTTTCTAGCATGTTTTAACTTCTCATCTGGAGTTATTAAAAACATTTCTATAAGAAACAAGGTAGCTGTTGTTACAAACTCAAAACAGCAAAGCTGTGATCTAAATATTACTTCTGATGAAATTGAATTTAAAAAGATCTTAGTGGGTCTTCAAAGTCCAATTACAGCAATAGCATCTGGTAAGATTGAAGTAGAAGGTGACCCCACAGAATTTTTGAAGTTCCTAAGTATATTTAGATAAATTAAGAATTACCTGAAGGTATATCTTTATAAGCTAGTCCTTTGTCTGCTCTAGGATCTTGAGGTAAGCCTAATACTCTTTCAGCTATGATATTTCTTAAAATTTCATCCGTTCCACCAGCTATCCTCATTCCAGGCGCCCCTAACCAAGCATTTTGAAAACTTTTAATATTTTGATTGTCTATTTTTAACATACCAGCCATATCCATTGAATCCATGCCAAAATTCCCAATATCTTGAAGCTTATTAGCGCTAACAATTTTAGTGATAGATGCTTCAGGGCCGGGTGTATCTCCCTTAGAAAGAGCAGACATTGTTCTGAGTTTTGTATTCTTTAAACCATTAGTTTCACAATACCAATCGGCTATAGACTCTCTAGAAGCCTTATTGTTAAGGATTGGTTCCCCAAGATTGTCTTGTGTCTTTGCCCATTTAAACGCATCTTCAACATCAGGACCACCAGCATCACCAACTGCAAGCCTTTCATTCATTAATGTAGTTATTGCAACCTTCCAGCCATCTCCAATTTCACCAAGTCTTTGTGAATCAGGTATTTCAACATCCGTGAAATATACTTCGTTAAAGCTGGAACCGCCTGTAATTTGTTTGATAGGTTTGACTTCTATACCTGGTGATTTCATGTCAACAAAAAAGAATGTTAGCCCTTTATGCTTTTCAAGATTTGGATCATGCCTAACAACTAATATTCCATAATCAGAAAAATGGGCTCCCGAAGTCCAAACTTTTTGACCATTTATTATCCATTTATCTCCATTCTGCACTGCTTTGCTTCTTAGACCTGCAACATCAGAACCTGCAGATGGCTCTGAAAATAATTGACACCATATTTCTTTTCCCTCAGCCATTGGTGGTAAAAATCTTTCTTTTTGCTCTTCAGTAGCATATTGCATCATTACAGGTCCACACATACCAAGACCAATTTCAAAAATACCTTTAGGTACATCAAATTTAGATTCTTCATTAGCCCATATAATTCTTTCAATAGGAGTTGCTCCTATACCACCAAACTCTTTAGGCCAATGTAACATTGCCCATCCAGCATCATATTTTTTCTTTTGCCAAACTTTTGCCTCTTGAACAAGGTCTTTATTAGCAAAAGAATCCCCTTTAGATGACTTATCTTTATATTTTGCATTTTTTTCTAACCATTCTTTACAAGTTGTTCTAAATTTTGCTTGTTCAGGAGTATCATTAAAATCCATATTTATATCCTCAATTTATATTTGATTGTTCTAGGCTAGTTACTAATTTTTCTTTCCAATTACTTAAAGAACCAATATTTAGCGATAATAGTTTTGAACGCCTGTAAAACAAGTGACAGTCATATTCCCAGGTAAAACCATTACCACCATGTGTTTGTATATTTTCTTTTGAACATAATTGAAAAGCTTTGGTTGAGCTTACTCTTGCAGTTGCAGATGCGGTAGGGAGATCAGCAGAATTAGTTGATAAAGCCCATGCAGCATAATAACAATTTGATTTAGCTAAAGTTATCGCAATATACATATCTGCAAGTTTATGCTTTATTGCTTGAAAAGACCCTATAGGCCTTCCAAAAGCATACCTTTCTTGCGCATAGTTGATTGCCATATCAAGAGCAGCTTGTGAGCCACCAATTTGTTCATAACTAAATAACACAGCAGCTTGATTGATAATAGACTCGTAAAGATCCCATCCACCAACTTCGTCTCCAATAAGTTCGCTTTCAACATTTTCAAAGGTTATAGAAAAATGTCCTCTACTTTCATCAATATTTTCTTGATGTTCTATTGAGACCCCTGATGAACTTAAATCCACTAATTGAAGAGACGTTCCTTTATTTGTTTTTGTTACAACGACAACATGAGTAGCAATTTCTGCGTCAGGAACAGCAATTTTAGCCCCATTAATAATTCCATTTTCACAATTTGTAGATATATTGTCTTTATTTGGAGCCATTAAAGCTTCTGTTACAGCAAGTGTTCCAACAACCTCACCGCTAACAAGCTTAGGAAGTATTTTTTGCTTTATATCATCACTGGCATAATTAATAATTGCCTCTGTAAATAAGTATACTGAAGATGAAAAGGGGACCGGCGCAAGATATCTACCAAGCTCTTCGGCTATAACACAAAGTTCAAGATGACCTAAGCCCAATCCATCATATTGTTCAGGAATACGAATACCAGTCCATCCTAAATCGACAATCTTTTTCCACAATTCGTCATCAGTTTTACTACCAGATTCTAAGACAGTTCTATTTCTAGCTAAAGCATTTTCTTTTTCAAGAAACTTTTTAGCTTCTTCTTTTAGAAACTTTTGATCATCAGAAAAATCTAAATTCATTAATACTTTTTAAGTTAAGGTAAAATAGATAGATATTATATGCTAAATATTATTTAATTTTAATTTCTTATGAAACGTAATCTAAAAATAGAAAAAAAGTTGCCTTCTTATCTTAAACGATCTAATAGAGGTGGCTTGTTAGTTGGATTTATTTATGTAGCTGCATTTATGAGTATTTTATTCCTCGCAATTTGGCAGACCTTTGAATCTGAAAGTAATAAATCTTCCATGGTATTAGTAGATGAGCGCCTATCATTAATCGAAGAGCAAATTAATATTGTCGATGAAACTAGCAATGACTCAATGACAGATATATCAGCTTCGATTCAATTTCTTGATAAAGAAATAAGGAAACTCTGGGATCTAAGCAACAAAAGAAATAAAGTTAATATTCAAGAATTAACTAAACAAATCGCAGATATTGATAAACTCTTAACACAGTTTCAACAAGATCTCAAAATCAATCAGGCTAATCTAACCAATATGAAACAAAACATCGATTTAAACGTTTCTAAAATAGATGAGTTAGGAGCTTCTGCTGAAGATGCTGAAATGTTGAGAATGAACCTAAATAATATTAATACACAGTTAATTTTATTGGATGATTCGATTCAAGCGTTAAATAATTATAAAAACCAGCTTAATCAAGTAATTTTAGAAATTCAAACTGAAATATCTGGTATTCAAGGTGCATTACTGCAAGATACGACTCCTCAAAATTGACAATATTCACAAATAGTTGTTTTATAAGCTTATGAATAAGTTTGTTCTTCAAGTTTTCTTGTTTTTAGCATTTATTCCTTTAGCAATTGCAGTAGGGTATGGGCTTTTGGTGATAGCTCCAATTATTTGCTGTTTTCTTGCAATTAATTCATATAAATTTAAAAATTATAAAGAGATGTATATTTGGATGGCCTTTGCAGGACTTTCTTTTATGCTTGCACTTTATGTTCTGGGGATTTTATGATTGTTAGGGGAATTATACTTATTACTTCATTAATGATGCTTCTTGTTGGATTAGTTACAACATTAACTCCAGGTCTTAATAATATCTTTCTTCCAATAGAAGCAAATGATCTCGATTCTAAAATAATGGTTAGGAGTATAGCTGGTCTATTTATAGGTATCGCCTATCTGTCAGTGAGATTTGTATTTTCATCATCAAGAGTTCAAATAGGAAATGTTTTACTTTCTTTAACCCTTTGTGGATTATTTTCAAAAATCTTTAGTTTCATATTTGATGGATTCACTAATTATTCACTTGGCGTTTTCCTTTTTATGTCACTATATGCGCTTGGTCTTTATTACCTGCAAAAGAAAAGAAAGAATCAGTTAGACTATAACCTTTAATTCCATATTTAATCTTTCCAATCAACAATAATAATATATATAATGCTTGAGTCTGGGGATGTGGTGGAACTGGTAGACACGCTTGGCTTAGAACCAAGTGCCGCAAGGCGTGGGGGTTCGACTCCCTCCATCCCTACCATAGGCAATTGTGAATTTATAGATTTCTTGATAATCTTATAGCCATTAAATAATAGAAACACATTATGAAAAAAGGATATTGGATTGGACAGGTTCGTGGCATTAAAAATCAAGAGTTATTTAATAAATATTTTGAAGCAACAGCCCCACTTGTAGAGAGAGGTGATTACAAATTATTAATTGGCGGACCAGTCCAAAAAGTACTTGAAGGAGACGAGATGGTTTTCACAGCTGTCTTAGAGTTTGATAGTCTAGATAAAGCCATTAATTATTATGATACTGAAGACTATCAAAAAGCATTAAGTGTAATGGGTGATGATGTTAGAAATGTTGTTGAAAGAAATTTAGTTGTTGTTGAAGGATCTTAGATTTAAATATATAAACTAGATATTTTTTTATAAAAAAACACTAGCCATATCATTGTTTGTAGTTATACTCATAACCTGATGATTAAAATTAACTTACATAAAAACCGGGAACTAGCCATGTAGCTGGATCTTTTTTTTATGTATTAGACCCAGCTTATGCTGGGTTTTTTTTTATAGAGGATATGATTATGAAAAATATAAACTTAATGTGTTGCGCATTTCTTTTGGTGCCTTTTGTTTTAATTTCGCAAGAAGTTGAAGAGGTTATTGTTACNGCTAATAAAAAGGCTGAAACATTGCAAGAAATACCAATGAATATTTCTGTTATTACTGAATCAGCACTTGAAGAGAGGGGTATAACAAACCCTGAAGATTATTTGCGATCTATCGCAGGTGTTTCAACGCCAGGCGGCTCAAATTATTATACTTTTAGAGGCTTAAATACATCTACTTCTCAACGTTCTTCTGGCACCTCCTCAACTTATATTGATGAGGTAAGTGGCTCATTGATGGGTTTATTTGATGTCGAAAGGATTGAGGTGTTAAGGGGACCACAAGGTACATTGTATGGCTCAAATGCTATAGGAGGCACTATTAGGTATATTACTAACAAACCGGATTCAAGTTCAGCTTATGGAAAAATAAGAGTTGGTTATGGGGACAAGGTAAAGGCTAACGACCCTGAAACAAGTATTGAGATGATGTACAACCTCCCGTTATCTGACAGCTTAGCTGTAAGAGCAGTATATTCACAATTGGTATCACCTGGNATTTATAAAAATATCCAAACTGGAAATACAGTAGGTGAAGAGGATGATTCACAGCTTATGATTACATTAGGTTTTAATAATGGCGGTAAATTTAAAGCAAGCTTAAGGTATTTTAATGTTAGCAATAAAGCATACGGTATATTAGAACCAGGTCAGAGCAAGCCTGGTAGTGCAGATGTTTATGTTGCGGACTGTCCTCAGGCTTCAAGCTGGTGGTATAACTGGGATGGAGATCCTACATGTGCGCGTTTAAGTGCTATTTCGAACTTTGCAGCCTCAGAAGCTGATTATCCTAATGGTGATTCTGTACTTACTAATTACGATCCAAAATTTGCACATGCATTAGCTGCAGANGAGTCTGAGGATATTACTAGGGAAGNATTTATTGCAAATATTAAATATGATTTTGGTGCTTTCGATGCAAATTTAATTATTTCTGATAAAACGATTAGTGAAGATGCTACTACAGACTGGGCTAGNATTGATATGGATGACTATGTTCCAGCACCATTAATTGTTGATGGTGATGAATANTATCAAGAAACAACAGAACTAAGATTAATCTCTAAACCTGGAAAATTTGAGTGGACGGTTGGTTACTATANCTATAAATTTAATGAAGAACCAAACTCAATTTCACAAACTCAATATGCAATTGATAAGTATTGGCTAGATTATGTTACTGAAATAGCTGCAGGTCTTGATCCAGCTAATTATGATGCTACTGCTTATTGCCCTCCATTCTGTGACGATCACTTAGGATACCCTCATTTATATTATGCTTCATATACTGCATATAATGAGCAAGAGGAAACATCTTTGTATGGGCAATTTGACTATAATGTAAATGAAAAATTAACTCTTACAATTGGTATAAGAGATTACGAGATCAAAGATAAATCTAAATCATATCAATATGGTATTTTTTACATGGATAGCACAGGATGTGATGGAAATGATCCTGCTGGAACAGATTGCTCTGAATTATCTGGTGAAGAGTCTGATACTAGAATGAAATATGCAGTTAGCTATGCAGTAAATAAAGATTTAACCTTATATACTACTAGAGCAGCTGGATATAGGCCTGGTGGAAATCAATCTCCTCTTCCACCTTTTTGTAGTAGCGATGAAACTGCTCAAGAAACGTGGGGTCCAAGGTTTAATTCCGATGAGGCTGAAACTACAGAATTTGGGATTAAATCCAGAGGTAATAATTACACAGCCAACGTTACTTATTTTGAAGTTGATTGGGATGGAATCATTATTAATGTAACTCCAGGATGCGGNTGGTCATATAANTTTAATGGTGGCAAGGCTGAAACATCTGGTTGGGAAGTAGACTTCACCTATGCATTAAGTGATGAACTTTCCCTTGATTTTGCTGGAAGCTCTATGACTGCTCAAACATCTATAGATATAGCCTCTTTAGGGGCTGCTGCTGGTGATAGACTGCCTAATACCGTTGAAACTCAATGGAATTTAGGATTGGTATACGATACTACAATTCTTTCGTATCCATCTTATGCAAGACTTGATGTTAATTATTATGGAGANAGCTTTAATACNTTTGCTGAAAANCCAAANTCNAGNTCNCCNGATTANACNAAATTAAATTTTAATCTTGGANTNGANTTGAATGANANTTCNAANTTNCAGCTCTCTATCGATAACCTGACAGATGAAAGAACTGAGGCATATATATATGCTGTTGAGGATACGTCATGGAGACCTAGGAATTGGATGCAATGGATACCTCCAAGAACTATGACTCTTAAATATACTTACAGTTTTTAGAAGTCTATGAAGATAAATTTGAAGCAGGGAGTTCGACTCCTTGCTTCTTAACCATATATAATTGTGCCAATGAATAAAGTCGCTATTTTTGGAAAGAAGGGCTCAATATCAAAATATGATTTAACTGATAATAAGCCGATATGGGTTGGAGATTTACCTTCAGGTCATAAGCCATATGTTATGGGCCAATATGAAAATTATTTAATCGTATTTACTTGGACGTGGCTGGGATCAAAGATGATTCATTGTTTTAAGGAAGATACCGGAGAATTCCTTTGGTCTCATTATCAAGAAACGCTCCACAGTTCTATGATTCCATTTATTCCTCATACATACAAAAACCATATGTATTATCTTGCCAGCTCAAAAGAAGTAGCAAAACTTTCATGGGATACTGGAAAGATTGTCTTTAGGAAAAGGTTTAATAAATCAATTTTTAAACAATATGGTCTAGCAATCATATCTGATGATATATTTTTAATATCTACTAAAGATGCTTTAATAGTAAATAAAGAAACAGGTATTGCCCAGCCTTACCCTGAACTGCCTAAGAAATTGAACTTGAAAGAAATTACAGCCATACTGGCAAATGGAACGTCTTTTATGTCTTCAATATATTCTACGCACCCACAATACAATGGAGATGGTGGGGCTGTTGGTGGCGGTGATACTGGTGGAACTGGTGGCGGACAATAACATTTAATTAGGATTCATTATGTCAAAAGGTTTTGTTTTATCTGATCAGATACTTAAGCATGATATAAATCATCCAGCCTATAAAAATAAAAGTACATTCAAACCATCAGGCTCTTTAAATAATCTAGATTTATTCACTAAAGGCCATCCATTTAAATTATATAAAGAGCTTAGAGATAATTCTCCTGTCTATTTCCATAATCCAATGCCGACAGATCCTGAACCTGGATATTGGGTTCTTACCAAATATGATGATATTAAATATGTTTCAATGAATCCAAAAATTTTTTCATCCCAGTATGCTACCGGAACTTTATTAACTCTTGGAACTGAAGAAAATAGACATCCTAGGCTTTTTAAATCAACGATTGATCATATGCTGAATCTTGACGGAGAAATGCATTTAAATCTAAGAAAAGAACATATGTCATTCTTTAAGCCTGGATATGTTGATCAGTTAAGAAAGAAGGTTTCTTGTAAAGTTACAGAATTATTAGATAATATTGCTCCCTTGGGCGAATGTAATTTAGTCCAAAATGTTTCACAACAACTTCCAATATTTACCTTATCCGAAATTTTAGGAATTCCTGAAGAGGATAGACAAAAGTTAGTAACATGGATGGAATTTTTAGAACTAGCTCAATATTTTACCCTTGAGATGATAAAAGAAAAAAACGAGGGAAAAACTGAATCTACACCTGATCCAGCAATGATGGATATGTTTAACGCAATGGTTGATGAAATGTTTGATTATGGGAGATTTATATTAAACAGTAAAAGAGAAAATCCATCTAATGATCTCTTAAGTGCCATTGCTAATGCTGAAATAGAAGGTGAAAAACTATCTCAAGAATTTTTAGATGGATCTTGGTTATTAATTATCTTTGCAGGCAATGATACAACGAGAAATACCTTAAGTGGCGGCATTAAGCTATTACATGAAAATCAAAAACAAAAAGAGTTATTGCTTAGTGACTCAAGTTTACTTCCAAACTTTCTTAACGAAACTGTAAGATGTATTTCGCCTGTTATTCACATGAGACGCACCACATTACAAGAAACTGAAATCAATGGTCAAAAGATTGGCAAGCATGAGAAGGTAGCGCTTTGGTATGGTGCCGCAAATAGAGATCCAGATATTTTTAAGAATCCTGATGAATTTAATATTCTTAGAGAAAATGCTGATAAACATTTGGCATTTGGTATCGGTAGACATACATGTATTGGGAAACCGGTTGCACTTATGCAATTACAAGAATTTTACTCACAATTCTTAAACAGATTTAAAGATTTTGAAATGAATGGAGATTGGAAAGTAGCTCCCAATAATTTTGTTCATGCCATTCAAGAGATGCCAATTAAATTCAAACCAGAATGAATTTTCCTTACAGGTTTAAGGTAGTATTTTTATCTTTCTTAGCAGTATTCATTTGCTATATAGACAGAGTGAATATTTCAGTTGCAATAATACCTATGCAACAACAATTTGGATGGAGTGAATCACAGGTTGGTATTATTTTAGGTTCATTTTATTTTGGTTATATGATTACTATGACTCTCGGTGGTTATCTTGCTGATAAGTATGGAGGAAAAAGAGTTCTTGGTTATGGCCTCTTAATATGGTCTTTTTTTACAATAATCACACCTGTATTCGCATATAGTGGTTTGTGGTTTCTTATCCTAATTAGAATACTTATGGGACTTGGTGAAGGAATTACTTTTCCATCCTGGCATGCTATTTATGCAAGGTGGATTCCTTTTGAAGAGAGAACAAGAGCAATTGCAGTTACAAATAGCGGAATCTCATTCGGAACTGTGTTTGGTTACTTGGCTACAGCAATCATTATTGCGCAATATTCTTGGGAATGGGTTTTTTATTCATTTGGAATTTTAGGAATATTTTGGTATTTTTTTTGGAATAGATCTGTAACGTCTTATCCTGAAGATAATAAAAATTTATCTGATAAAGAGTTAGAATTAATTAAAAGAGAAGCACCATCTAACTCGACACCGCCATCAATTCCTATAACAAAGTTAATTAAGAATGGTCCGTTTATAGCAATTGCTATTGCAACTTTTTGCAATAATTGGGCTCTTTATACATTTCTTTCTTATTTGCCTAAATTTGTAAATAGTCCTACTTCATCAGGTGGTCTAGGGATAGAGCTAGGATCAAACTTATTTATTTATTTAATTTTAATACCAAGCCTTTTTTCTATCTTTTCCCTTTTGCTTGGAGGTTACATAGCAGATACTTTTATTAAGAAAGGCTATAAAGTCATCAATGTAAGAAAAACAGTTAATTCAATTGGTTTTTTCGGATCATCAATGCTTTTATTCCTTATTTCATTTCAAGAATCTTTAATACATGTATTAATCTTACTTAGTCTCGTTAATTTTTGCAGTGGGATGGCTGCAGGTGGCTTTGGAGTAAACCATGCAGACCTTGGACCAAAATATACTGGATCATTAGTAGGTATTTCAGGAAGCTTTGGAATGATAGCTGCAATATTTAGCCCAATAGTCGCAGGATACGTTCTTGAGACTACAAATTCATGGAATGTAATATTTTATATATGTTCAGGAATTTTAGCCTTTGGCGGCCTTTATTACGTAAAATTTGCAAGTGCTTCAGAGCAATTTGAGTAAAAGGGCTACTTTTTTTATAAAGTCATATTCTGGAAGAAGTTAAAGATTTCCTGACTACTTCTATCTCTAGCAGTTCTCCATTCAGCAGTTGTAGAGTTATTAATAAGATTTTTTTCAAAATCAAAGACCAGCACTCTTGGAACTCCTTCCTGAGACGGTATTCCATATTCCTCCATCAACTCCATGTTTATTTCATATCTTTTAACATCTATATATAGAATTTTAAAATGCGTTTTAACGTAAGAGCTTATTTTAGGTATATTGATTGTTCCAGAAAAAATTCTACAATCAGGGCACCAATTTGCACCAAAGATAAGTATAGGTTGTTTTTTTGATTTAATAGCGCTATCAATAAAATTATTAAGATCAGTATTGGTATATATTATCCCATCATACGGAAGAGGCAGTGGTGTTATTAGCTGATCGTTTTCATTAAGCATTATTTCTCCTTTAACAATTAAACAGAATAAAAAAAGGTATGAAATACTTATATATTTGATTAAACTTTTATACATGTTGATTTATTTAGTAATAATTACTAATTGTATTAGAAAATTTAGGAGCATATAAGTTGATTTGGATAATAAGACTATATTTATTATTGATGGGGTTTATTTACGGGCTTATTGGAATATGGGCACTTCTTGATCCATTGCTTGGGGCATTAGAACTTGGTTATCCATCTTTTCTAAATGCTGTTGGGTTGGCAGTAACATCTCCATTGGGATATTCAGAAATTGCAGGCATATACGGAGGGCTAAACCTTTGCATTGGCATTATGTGTCTAGTAGGAATATTTAAGAAAAATATAGGAATTTTCTCAGTTAAGCTTATAACATTTCTAGTTGGCTCAATTGCTTTAGGAAGAGTGCTGTTCTCTTTATTGCCAACTACGCCTGGTTTTTATAATTCTTTCTTTGTATTCGAAATATCAGCACTTTTGATAGGAATTATTTTATTATATTTTAGTCGCTCAAAAACAAAGCATTCTTAAAAATATATAGAAAATTAAAGTAGAATTTTTTTTGCTAGTATTTTAACTACAATATCTTAGCTAGATTTAAAATATATAAAATATAGACAAGTACAAAAATATACCCACTAGCATTGATTATT
>NHJX01000004.1 GCA_002169105.1 Gammaproteobacteria bacterium TMED226
ACAGACAATATGACCATTTCAGGAGAAACAATAGATTATGGTCCATGTGCATTTATGGATAAATATGATCCAAAGACTGTTTTTAGCTCTATAGACCATAATGGGAGGTACGCATACCTAAATCAACCAGCTATTCTTATTTGGAATCTTACAAAATTAGCTGAAACTCTTATTCCTTTAATAGATGAAAATGAAAAAAAATCAGTAAAGCAATTAACTGAAGTTTTACAATTAGCAATGCCCTCATATCAAGAATATTTCTATAAAGAATTTTGTGAAAAGCTAGGTCTTAATAATGTTGATGATAAGANTATTAAAATAATTGATAACTATCTAAAAATATTACATTCTGAATCCATAGACTTTACTTTGTCATTTAGAAATCTTGCAAAAATTGTTAATAAATCAATGAAGGTGGAAGATTCTGTCTTTAGAGAATCTAAGATTTTTGATAAATGGTATAAAGCTTGGAAGAAAGAAATTAATGTTGAAAATATATTTGAAAAAATGAATCTAAAAAATCCCTGCTGCATTCCAAGAAATCATCTAATCGAAGATGCGCTAAAGCNTGCCAATAATGGAGACATGGCAGAAATTAATTTAATAACTAAAATACTAGATGCACCTTTTATAGAAAAAGATGGATATGAAAAATATACTATGCCCTCATCCTCTGATGAACATTATGTAACCTATTGTGGAACCTAAGATAATTTAGATAATATTNATATTTTTTCTTCTCTATTAAACAGATTAAATAAATTATTCTAAAGTTCCCAAAGTAATTCTAGGAAGCCTCTGGAAGTCTTTTAAATTATCAATCTTTGAAAAACGATTGCTTTTAAAAATATTTTCTACTTCTTGTTGTTGGTGGTACCCATGTTCTAATATTAACATGCCCCCACTTTTAAGGACTTCAGTTGACTGTTCAACAATTAATTTTATATCTCCTAATCCACCATCTTTTGACACTAAAGCCTTAATAGGCTCATGCTTTAAATCCTTAAGATGGGAGTCTTGATCTGCAATATAAGGAGGATTACCAACTATCAAGTCAAATGAATTTTTTTTAAAACAAGAAAGCCAGCTTGCGTGAATGATTGAAAAATTTTTAACATCAAGAGTATTTTGATTTATAGATGCAACACTTAGAGAGTCTTCTGAGAAGTCTGAGCCATAAACATCAAAATTAGAATTGTTAAGAGCTATAGATATTCCAATACACCCAGATCCTGTACCAGCATCTAAAACTTTTATTGANGATACAAAATTGTTATTAACATAATCTACTAAAATTTCTGTTTCAGGTCTTGGAATCAAAACCCTTGAATCTACATAAAAATCATTGTTATAAAATTTAGTTGAATTGAGAATGTAGTCTAGAGGAAGTCCCTCTTTCTTTTTTTCAATAAATTCTTTAATTAATTCATGTTCCTTCTTACTAAGTTCTCTTTCCTTATTAACATAAATATCATTATCATTTAATTGTAATTTTTCTTTTAAATAAAAAACAAACTCATTTCTAATATCATCGCTATTTAGCTTTTCTTGATAATAATTTAGCTTGTGGTTCAATTATTCTGATTCGAGTTGTGAAAGCATGGCTAGTTGATTTTCTGCTAGTAATGCATCGCATATAGTTTTTATATCACCATCCATAATTTGGTCTAAATTATGTTGTGTAAGTTTAATTCTGTGATCAGTCATCCTGCCTTGAGGAAAATTATATGTTCTTATTTTTTCACTTCTATCTCCAGTTCCAACTAAAATTTTTCTTTCACTAGCAATATTTTCTTGTTGGCTATCAATTTCTTGTTGTTTTAATTTTGCTGCCAAAAGTGATAGAGCTTTTTCTTTATTTTTATGCTGTGATCTTCCATCTTGGCATTCAACTACTATCCCTGAGGGTATATGTGTTAAACGAACAGCAGAGTCTGTTTTATTGACATGCTGTCCTCCAGCACCAGATGCTCTAAAAGTATCAACCCTTAAATCATTTTTATCAATATTGATGTCTTGGATCTCTTCAACTTCAGGCAAAATTGCTACTGTGCATGTTGAGGTATGGATTCTACCTTGAGACTCTGTTTCAGGAACTCTTTGAACCCTGTGAACCCCAGATTCAAATTTTAAAAATTTAAAAACACTTTTACCTTCAAGCTTTGCTACAACTTCTTTTAAACCGCCCTGCTCAGATTGTTTAATATCAATTACTTCCATATTCCAACCTTCTCTTTCAGAGAGCCTGGAATACATTCTAAAAAGATCTCCAGCAAAAATGCTAGCCTCATCACCCCCTGCGCCTGCCCTAATCTCAAGATAAGCAGAGCCATCATCTGCTGAATCTTTTGGTAATAACATAAACTTTAATTCTTTCTCAAGCTTTTCAGGTTTACCTTCTGATTTCCTAATTTCTTCTTCTGCTAAAATTTTTAACTCTTCNTCATCAGATTCAATAATCTCATTTGCATCTGCAATANTTTTAATAACTGAGTTNTATTCTTCAAATTTCTCAACAATTGGCCTCAATTCTGCAAATTCTTTATTTAAAAGAGTGTATTTTTCGATATCTTTTACGGTTTCAGAATCAACAAGCAAAGATTCTATTTCATCAATCCTATTTTGAAGCTGATCAAGCTTATTAAGCATAGACTTATGCATTTTCAATAAATCTTTTAATCATAGATTCAATAATATGATCATCTAGTTTTTTGATTTCTTCAAAGTTATTAAATTCAATATCGTCAATATTCATAGTTTTAACTGAATTTACCAATTCAGAAAAATCTTTAGAATCTTTAAACTGCATAATTTCATCAGATGACAAATTACTTAAGAATTGTTCCAATTGAAGATTGATTCTATCTTTAGATTCTTTTATGAAAGAGGAATCTATAGCTGCCTGGGACTCTAATACAATTATATTCATAGCCTTTTCAGCCTCAATTGATCGTTGTCCATAATTTTCTTGAGTAATCTTCTCAATATCATCAATTGAAAATAAATATACTTGTTCTATAGATCTTATCTCATCTTCAATATTTCTAGGCACTCCTAAATCTATAAGCAACATAGGTTTATTTTTTCTTTTACCTAAAGCATTTTCAATCGAACCCTTACCAATGATTGGTAATTCTGTCACAGAAGATGCGATGACGACATCTGCTAGTTCAAGTTCATCATGAAGAGCATCTAATGATAATGAAATAATTTCATAACTATTATCTAATTCAATTTTTTTTACACTTCTATTCACTGATTTAATCTTATTAATACCTTTCTTATATAAATTATTCATTACACTCTGAGCTAATGATCCAGCGCCTACTATCAATACATTTTGTTCTGCTGGTTCTTCAAAAATACTTTTAACTAGCTTTAAAGCCAATCCACTTACAGATAATGAATTTAACCCTATATCTGTTTTTGTTCTGGCTTTCTTTGATATTTCTAAAACCTTATTGGAAAGATTTAATAATTTACCGCTTACAATATTAATGTCTTTAGCTTTTCTTAAGGCAGTTTTAAATTGACCCAATATTTCTTGTTCACCTAGAACTTGGGAATCTATCCCAGAAGCGACTTTGCTCATGTGCACAAGTGCATCATGATTATCAAGGAAATAGAAGCTATCCATGTTAATAGACTCAACTTCCAAAATAGCCATAACTTCATGAAATACTTGTGAAGACATTTTTGAATCACCAACAAAATAAAACTCAGTTCTGTTACAAGTTGAGATACCAAAGAATGATTCCAGCTTATTATTAAAAACTTTTTTTAAATGATTATCTAATAAAATCTGGTTAGACTCATTTATAATGAATTTTTCTCTTTCAGAGACATCAGAGGTCTTATGATTTATGCCAAATAGCTGTAATTCCATATTAAAAAATATTTTTTATACTTTGATTATATTCTTATCTGCCTCTTGTGCTTCCATAAAAAACGATAACAATTTATTTATTTACACAGGTAAGTTGCTTATAAATCAAAACAATACAAACCAATTATCCTTTAACTTATCTGTAAAATTATCTAAAAAAGATTCTATTATACAGATTAAGAAACCTTTTTATGGAAATGTTCTAAAGATAAAAGTNACTGAAGGCAAAGACTTAATCTTCCTGCCAACTGAAAATAGTGATCCGTTTTATGTTCCTAAAGAAATTAATAGAAATTTTAAGTATTGGTTAAAGCAATGCCTGTTATCAGATAAATTTAACATTAATTCTGTTTATGATGAGATTGTCTTTGNTTTTAAATGCATAAAAGAAAACAATAGAACAAAGTTTTATATTTCTTATCAAGATTTCTCAATAAGTGGGTTTGTTATTAAAAAATGAAAAGTATTGANATTAAGTCCCCTGCTAAAATAAATTTATATTTGAAGGTATTGGCTAAAAATGATGATGGTTACCATGATATTGATACTTCTTTTCAGCTTATAGACCTTTGCGACAATATGTCTTTTCAAAAAATTGAAAAAGGTATCACAATTAAATCAAACTTATCATTTNTAGAAAACGAAGATAATACAATTTTAGAGTCTGCCATGTCCTTACTTGATCTGACCCATGGTAAATTTGGGGTCGATATAACAATTCATAAAAATATCCCCATAGGTGCTGGTCTTGGTGGAGGCAGTTCAAACGCTGCTTCAACCATCGTTGCTTTAAATAAATTATGGGGTTTAGGATTGAGTCATAATAAATTGGTTGATATTGGATTGAAAATTGGTGCTGATGTGCCTTTCTTTCTGCATGGAAATAACGCTTATGGGAAAGGGATTGGCGATCTTCTTAGATCAAGAGNCTCAATCGAAGATAAAATTCTTTTAATTGATCCAAAAATAAATAATTCGTCCAAAAAAATGTTTCATATGCTAGATTCTTGGAGAGGAAANAATAAACATTCATCAAAATATAAACAAAATGACTTTTGGGAATTATTTATAGAAGCTAATAAAGAAATAAAAGAATTTTATAACATTACTAGTCTTGAATATGATTTAAATCTAAGCGGAAGCGGTTCTTGTATGTTTATCACTTATCAGACAAAGAAAGACATTGAGGAAATTCTTAAAAAAATTCCAAGTAATTGGAGATTCTTTTTCTGTAAACCATTACAATATTCGCCGATATGTTATATCAAATAGTAATGGGGTGTAGCCAAGCGGTAAGGCAACGGGTTTTGATCCCGTCATGCGTAGGTTCGAATCCTACCACCCCAGCCATGCTTTATAATATCCTTAGAGGAAATTAATATGAGTAATAATAATTTAGATATTTTTACGGGGACAGCAAATCCTGAGCTTGCTCAAGAAGTTTCAAAGATACTTGGAATACCTTTGTCTGCTGCTGATGTTGGTTATTTTTCAGACGGTGAAATCAAGGTTCAGATAGAAGACAATGTGAGGGGGCATGATACTTTTATCATTCAGTCTACCTGCACTCCTCAGAATAAAAATGTAATGGAGTTAATGTTACTTGCAGATGCTTTAAAAAGATCATCTGCTTCAAAAATTACTGCTATTGTTCCATATTATGGCTACGCAAGGCAGGATAGAAGAGTTAGGTCTGCAAGAGTTCCTATTAGTGCAAAAGTTGTTGCAGATATGTTTTCATCAGTCGGTATTGATAGAGTTTTAACCATTGATCTTCATTCAGAAACCATACAGGGTTTCTTTGATATGCCAGCAGATAATGTATATGCCACTAAATTAATGATGGAAGACATAAAAGCAAACAATGAAAGAGATGAAATAGTTGTTGTTTCTCCAGATGTTGGTGGTGTAGTTAGATCTAGAGCTTTAGCAAAATTTCTTGATGACACCGATTTAGCAATAATAGATAAAAGAAGAGCTGCTGCAAATCAGTCTGAAGTTATGAACATAATTGGAGAAATTGAAGGTAAGGTTTGCATCGTACCTGATGATATAATTGATACAGCTGGAACATTATGTAATGCAGCTAATGCTCTTAAAGAAAATGGAGCTAAAGCGGTAAAGGCTTATATAACCCATCCAGTGCTTTCTGGTCCTGCTATTGAAAGGCTTGAAAAATCGGAAATTGATGAACTAGTTGTAACAAATTCGATTCCATTGTCACAAGAAGGCAAAAAATGCAGTAAAATACGCGTCATTTCATTGGGTTCAACAATTGCCGAATGTATTAAAAGGCTAAGTGATGAAGAATCGTTAAGTGAAATGTTTTTATAGAGGAAATTATGACAGATCAAATTATATTAAATGCAGATGTTAGAGAGAGAACTGGCTCTAATAAAGCAAGAGTTATTAGAAACATCGATGGAATGGTTCCTGCAATTGTATACGGGGATGAAAAGGACACTATTAATATAAAATTAAGATTAAATGAGCTAACTAAAGCATCAGAAAATGAGCTATTTTATACACAAGTACTCCTTATCAAAACTGGTGAGAATGAAGAAAAAGTTGTTCTAAAAGAGCTACAAAAAGATCCAGCTAAAGGAAAATTTCTCCATGCAGATTTTCAAAGAGTTTCAAGAAAAACAAAACTCAAAGTTGTTATACCAGTTAACTTCTTGAATGAAGAAGAGTGTGTCGGTATTAAGGAAGATGGTGGTGTTGTGGCTAAGGCTATAAGAGAAATAGAAATAATGTGTCTTGCTGGGAATATTCCAGAGTCGATTGATATTGATATTGAAAACCTTCACCTTGGTGACTCAATTAGATTGACAGAGATAGGCCTCCCAGAAGGTTCTGAGGTACCTGGATTGACCGAAGAAACTGATCAGATGGTTGTTTCAATAAATGCTCCTAAGGCTGTTGAAGAAGATCCTATACTTGAAGAAGAACTTGAAGACGGAGAAGTGACTGAAGGTGAAGAGGTATCTGAAGAAAAAGATGAAGAAACCTCTGATTCTGCTGAAAGTAAAGAAGATAGTTCTGAATAAAGTCAAAGAAAGTGTATAAGTTATGTATCATTGGGCTTGGTAACCCTGATGCTAAATATGATGGAACTCGCCATAATATTGGAAAAGACTGGTTAAAAAATCTATCTATTGAATTTTTAAAAGAATTTAATAAAAAAACAAAGTTTGAAGCTAAATTTGGAGAATCTCATTCTAAAGAAATTTTATGGCTAATTCCAACAAATTATATGAATGAATCTGGAAAAACAATTTCAAAAGTTTTAAAGTCAACAAACTTAAAATCAAATATGCTTCTGATTCTGCACGATGATCTAGACTTAAATCTTGGAGAGGTGCGAATTAAAGAAGGTGGTGGCCATGGTGGTCATAATGGTCTCAGAGATATTATTAATAAGATTGGGGAAAATAATTTCATGAGACTTAGAATTGGTATTGGGCATCCAGGATTAAATAACGATGTTACGAATTGGGTTTTAACAAAATTCTCACCAAATGAAAAAAAAGAACTTTCTAAGTCTTTCTCTAAATTAAAAGAAGTATTTGAGATGATTTGTGATAATCAAATTCATAAAGCTCAGAAAATTTTGCATACAAAATAATACTATGGGTTTTAAATGTGGAATAATTGGACTTCCAAATGTTGGCAAATCAACTCTCTTTAATGCGCTTACAAAATCTAAAATTCCAGCTGAAAATTTTCCGTTTTGCACTATTGAACCCAATGTAGGCAAAGTGCCCCTTCCAGATATAAGACTTAAGAAATTAAACAATATAGTTAATTCAGAAAAAGTTATTCCTGCCGTTTTAGATCTAGTTGATATTGCCGGCCTTGTCAAAGGTGCCTCAGACGGAGAAGGCTTAGGAAACTCTTTTCTATCTAATATAAGAGAAATGTCATCTCTGGCACATGTTGTAAGGTGTTTTGAAGATGAAAATATAACTCATGTTGATGGATCGGTTGACCCAAAGAGAGATGTCGAAGTAATAAATTTAGAACTGATACTTGCTGATCTTGATACTGTGTCAAAGAGAATTATCAGATGTGAGAAACTATTAAAAACAAATGATAAAGAAAATAAAATACATTATGAGATATTACAAAAACTAAAAAAAGAATTACAAAGTGGAAAACTAATTAATTTACAAGATTATGAGACTGGAGATCAAAAAATTATAAAGCAGTTTCAATTATTATGCTCTAAGCCTACATTTTACATTGCTAACATTGACGACTCGGATAATTCAAAGAAGCATTTTAATGAGCTTGAAAAAGTTGCAAAAGATATAGGGTCATCAATTATTCCAGCTTCAATAAAAATAGAACAAGAAATATCATTGTTACAAGATGATGAAAAATTGGAATACTTAGAATTATTAGATATGGATGAGCCTGTTCTCAACAAAATTATTTTTGAAGGTTACAAGATGCTTGGATTAAAAACTTTTTTTACAGCTGGTCCAAAAGAAATAAGGGCATGGACAATTAAAGAAGGTTTTTCTGCCCCCAATGCAGCTGGGGTGATTCATACTGATTTTGAAAGAGGTTTTATAAAAGCTGAGGTTATTGATTTTGATGATTTTATAAAATGTAATGGCGAATTAGGTGCAAAAGAAAAAGGAAAATTGAGGCTAGAAGGTAAAGATTACTTGGTTGAAGATGGAGACGTTATTCATTTTAAATTTAATGTTTAAAAGATTGACTATCAAAAATTTAATATTATCATTCAACGATTGGCTATGTAGCTCAGATGGTTAGAGCACAGCACTCATAACGCTGGGGTCGGTGGTTCAATTCCACCCATAGCCACCATTATTAAAGTACTATTTTTAATCTTTCTTGAGATATGCAAGTATTATAATCAGGGCTACTAATGCTAAAAGAGCATCTTCTCCGAGCATGTTAAGCACTTCAGACACATTAGTATAGACATCCCCTACAAATGGAGTGTCAGTGCCAAATAAAACACCAAGAAGTAATGAAGCAACTACGAGAGGTATTAAAAGTTTTGTGACTTTGTTTAAAAAAGTAGTTAAGCTGGCAAGTGTGATCTTAAATTTCATATTTTTTTAAAATTAGGAAGGGTTTTACCCCTTCCTATTAACGATCGTTAAGTTAATTACTTAACAAGACTCATTAAGACTGCTAAGACAAGTAGCCCTACAACTCCATTATTAGCTAAACTATCAACTAATGCAGTTATATTACCAATTACGTCAAGTCCAAGAATACCACCGAAAGCTAAAGCTCCAACGATACCAAGACCTAGCACCCCGACAAGAACATCAGTTAGATTACTAACAATATCCTTAATCATTTTCCATGCATTATCCATAATAACTCCCCCCTATTTAGGTTTATTTATGTATTGCAACTTTTATAAGAACACAAAAGAAAGAATGAATCAAATCTTGTTACCATAACAAAGACACAAAATTTGACTTTTAAAAATATATGGAATATTAAAGAATATTATGTATATTTTCTATACTTATTAAGCTTTTTCAGACAAAGCTTTCATCGAAAGCTTCATTTTTCCTCTATCAAAACCTATCAGTTTAACTTCTATTTCTTGGTCTTCTTTAAGAACGTCATTAACGTTTTCAGTTCTTTCATGAGAAATCTCAGAAATATGCAAAAGACCATCTTTACCAGGAAGTATATTTACAAAAGCACCGAACTCTACAATTTTGACTACTTTACCTTTGTATACCTTATCTAGTTCTGGTTCTTCAAGAATGCCTTCAATGATGGCTAAACATTCTTTCATCGAGGATTGGTTTTGTCCAAAAACTGAAACTACCCCATCATCATTTACATCAACTGTTGCACCAGTTTTTTCTTGCATACCTTTAATCACTGCTCCGCCCTTACCAATAATTTCTTTAATTTTATCTTTATTTACCATAAATGTTTTCATTGCAGGGGCGTTTTCAGATAATTGTTTAGCTGATGATATTACTTCATTCATAATACCTAAAATATGAGTTCTAGCATTTTTGGCTTTAGCCAATGCAGTTTCCATAATAGATTCGCTTATACCTTTAATTTTAATGTCCATTTGCAAAGCAGTAATACCGGATTCTGTTCCAGCAACTTTAAAATCCATATCTCCTAAGTGATCTTCATCGCCTAAGATGTCAGTGAGTACTGCAAAATCATCTCCTTCTTTAATTAGCCCCATAGCTATTCCAGCCACTGGACTAGTTAGAGGAACACCAGCATCCATTAAAGATAAAGATGTGCCACACACAGAAGCCATCGAGCTTGAGCCATTAGATTCCGTAATTTCTGAAACTACTCTCATTGTGTAACCAAAATCTTCAACATCAGGCAGAACCGCTTTGATAGCTCTTTTTGCTAGATTGCCATGCCCTATTTCGCGCCTTTTTGGTCCCATAGGCATTCCTATTTCTCCAACACTGTATGCTGGAAAATTATAATGAAGCATGAAGTTATCTGAACCTTCACCTTCTATTGCTTCGATTCTTTGCGCATCTCTAGACGAACCTAAAGTGGCAACTACTACAGCTTGAGTTTCACCTCTTGTAAACAAAGCAGAGCCGTGAGCACTTGGAAGGATGCCTGTTTCAACAAAAACAGGTCTAACTGTATCTAGATCTCTTCCATCTATTCTTGGCATATTATTAAGAATGTTGCTTCGTACAATATTTTTTTCTAATTCTTTAAATGAATCTAAAATTTTACTTAATTCAAACTCTTCAGACTCCTCATACTTTGTAACTATTTGATTTTTAATAACAGCTAATGCTTCATTGCGATCTGACTTGATAGATATTTTAAAAGCTTCAGTTATTTGATCTTTATAATTGCTTTCAACTTCAGAATAATAATTACTAGCACTTTCATCGATCTCAAGTACCCACATTTCTTTACCAGCAAGCGTTTTTAATTCATTACATGCATTTATAACTGCTTTCATTTCTTGATGTCCAAATAAAACAGCTCCAAGCATAAGATCTTCATTTAATTCTTTAGCTTCAGATTCCACCATAAGAACAGCTTCATCTGTTCCAGCGACGACCATATCAAGATATGATTCATCAAGCTGCTCAAAAGATGGGTTTAAAATATACTCTCCATCAATAAATCCAACCCTAGCAGCACCCATTGGCCCATCAAAAGGGGCCCCTGAGATAGTTAAAGCAGCAGATGCACCTATCATTGCAGCTATATCAGGATTTTGTGTTTTATCTGATGACATGACTGTACTAAATATTTGCACTTCATTTTTAAAATTTTCTGGGAACATTGGTCGAATTGGTCTATCAATTAATCTTGACGTCAAAGTTTCTCTTTCTGTTGGCCTAGCTTCTCTTTTGAAGAACCCGCCTGGAATTCTTCCAGTCGCATAAAATTTTTCTTGATAAAAAACAGCGAGTGGGAAAAAGTTTTTAGAAGGGTCTGCTTCTTTTTTTGCTACTACGGTTGTTAATACTACCAAATCTCCAATGGTTACTATTACAGCAGCTGTAGCCTGACGCGCAATTTTATTGGTTTCGATTTTTACTTGTTGACTTCCATACTGAAATTCTACACATGTAGATTCTAATTTATTATTTTCCACGATTTTCCTTTTTTATGTTTATTGGTCTTATCCTCTTAGATTGAGCTTTTTTATTAGCTCTGCATAACTTTCAGCATTTTTTCTTTTTAGATATGCTAAAAGTTTTCTTCTAAGATTAACCATTCTTATTAGACCATTTCTGGAATGATGATCTTTGTTATGACTTTTAAAATGATTTTGAAGTTTATTAATATTTTCTGTTAAAAGCGCTACCTGCACTTCAGGAGATCCAGTATCACCTTCATTTCTCTTATATTCATTAACAATATTTGCTTTTTCTTCGGTTAATAATGCCATGTTTAATATTCCTGTAATGTTTTATGTGAATAAAGCCAACCTCTCATTACTAAAGTAAGCCGAGGCATATTATAACTTATTATGATTTTAAACAAGCTGTTTGTGTTTTAAGTCGTTGTTTTTAATCTCACCTATACCTAAAAAAGTATGATTTTTATTGAAGACCCTAAAAAGGCTATCTATGTAATTATTATTTTGTATTGTTACACCATTTACAAATTTTTTAGCATCATCTAAATTTATAACTATTTTTTCTAGCATCTCGAATGACTTATCTATGCTGATAATATTTTCTTTTGTTAGATCTTCTATTCTTACTGCATCGCATAAATTAAAATTATTTTGTCTTGTTCTTATTAGTCCCTTCATGTGGGCTCCGCATCCTAGCCTAGCTCCTAAATCTCTTGCAATTGATCTAATATATGTCCCTTTTGTACAATGTATGTTGAAGGTGCATGATTTATTCTTGAGCTTAAAACTATCAATATTCTTTATAGAAATTTCTCTTGCTGGTTTTGAGATAAACACTCCCTCTCTAGCATATTTATATAAAGGTTTGCCCTTGTGTTTTAAAGCTGAAAAAAAAGGAGCTACCTGCATCGATTTCCCTAAGAAGCCATATAATTCTTTTTTAACTTCTGATTCTTCAATTTTAGAATTGGATTTAGAAATAATTTTACCTGTAGAGTCATCTGTGTCAGTTGAAATACCTAGTTCAATCTCAACTTGATAAAATTTTTCAGATTCAAGAAAGTAACTCGAGAATTTTGTTGCTCTATTTACTGCTAGAATTAACAAACCGCTAGCTAACGGATCTAGTGTTCCTAAGTGCCCAACTTTATTAGCCCTAAATTTTTTTTTAGCTTGTTGAACAACATAGTTAGAGCTATCGCCAACTCTTTTATTAACTAAGAGAAATCCATCCATTATTTTAATGTCTTTAAAAGCTTCTCAATATTCTCTGAATACTCAATACTTTCGTCAAATCTAAATTTTATTTTTGGGATTCTTCTAATTTTGATTTTTTTGGCTAAATTTGATCTAACCATTCCAGAAAGTTTTTCAAGAATTTTATCATCAATTTTGCTTTTATTTTTTTGAATAGGTTCGCCTATGATTGTATAAAAAACGGTAGCGATTCCTATGTCATTAGAAACTTTTACAGCAGTGATATTAATATTTTTCAGTCTAGGGTCCTTGATTTTATTAGAAATAATTATTGAGATTTCTTTTTTTAATAAATCACCAACCTTGTCAGATCTATTTGATGTCATAAATTCTATATTTGTTGAGCTTCTTCCTTTCTATCAAATACCTCTATCTTGTCACCAGGCTTTATATCCTTATAATTTTTAATTCCCATACCACACTCATTTCCATTCTTCACTTCATTAACATCTTCTTTAAATCGTCTTAGAGAATTCAGCTCACCTTCAAAAATCACAATTTCATCCCTTAAAACTCTTACAGGTTTATTTCTTAAAACATTTCCTTCAACCACGTTACACCCAGCGACTTGACCGAATTTAGGCGAATTAAACACTTCAAGAACTTCGGCAGTACCTACTATTTCCTCTTTAATTATTGGATCAAGAAGTCCTGTCATTCTTGCTTTAACATCATCAAGCAATTCATAGATAATACTGTGATAGCTTAAAGGGATTGTTTCTTCTTCTATAATCTTCTTAGCTGCATTATCTGCTCTAACATTAAACCCTAAGATAATTGATTCAACTGCAACAGCTAGGTTTGCATCAGATTCGCTAATACCACCAACCCCGCTTGATACAATTTTTACCTTTGCTTTTTCATTTCCTAAATCATTAAGTGAGGCAATTATTGCTTCACATGTTCCACCAACATCAGTTTTTATAATGACATTTAAAACTTTTTTAGATTCCTGACCAAGGGTTTCAAATAAATCACCAGCAGATTCATCTTTTTGCTTTAGTAATTTTTTCTCTTTATTTTTAGAAATTCTGTACTCTGCAATTTCTCTAGCCTGTTTTTCATTTTTAACTACTTGGAATTGATCGCCGGCCATAGGAACTGAATTTAAACCAAGCACCTCAACTGCTGCAGAAGGTCCTGCTTCTTTAATCTTGTCTCCATCGCTGTTAATAATACTTTTAATCTTTCCTATTGCATTGCCTGAAACAACTAAATCACTAACTTTAAGTGTTCCATTTTGGATTAGGAATGTTGAAACTGAGCCTCTGAACTTATCTAATTCTGATTCAATTACTACTCCTTGTGCAGCGCCATCATAATGAGCTTTTAATTCTAGAATCTCCGCTTCCAAAGCAATTCTTTCTAAAAGTTCATCAACTCCGTCTCCTTTAAGCGCAGATACAGGAACCATCTGAATATTTCCACCCCAATCATCTGGGGTTAAATCTTTTGCAGCAAGCTCGCCCTTAACTTTTTCAGGATCTGCTCCATCTAAATCTATTTTATTTATAGCTACTACAATTGATACCCCAGCAGCTTTAGCATGATTTATTGCTTCTTCGGTCTGAGGCTTAATTCCATCATTGGCTGCCACTACCAATACAACAATATCTGTTGTATTAGCCCCTCTTGCTCTCATCGAGGAAAAAGCAGCATGTCCTGGAGTATCAATAAAAGTAAGTCTTCCTTTTGAGGTTTCAACTTCATAAGCTCCGATATGTTGAGTAATTCCGCCTGCTTCACCATCAACAACTTTAGTCTTTCTAATAAAATCTAATAAAGTCGTTTTTCCATGATCAACATGACCCATAACTGTTATAACCGCAGATCTTGTTTGAGGTTTATCTTGATACTGTATGAGATTTGCAATATCTTCTTCTAGGTTCTCTTCTTCAAGAGCAATACCATTATGTCCAATTTCCTCAACAACCAAAATAGCTGTCTCTTGATCAATATAATCATTTATGGTTGCAACTACTCCTAAGCTCATTAAGTTTTTTACAACCTCACCACCTTTGACTGCCATTAATTTTGCAAGCTCACCAACTTGAATATTTTCTGGGACTTCAATATCTTTTTTTATAAATTCTTTTGGTGTTTCAAATCTATGTTCTCCGTCATCAAAATTAGACCTTTCTTTTTTCTTATAAGCACTGACCGCGCTAGATAATTGGGCTTTAACATTAACCGGTTTATCTGATGGTCTTTCTTGTTCCTTCTTTGCAAATTTATTTTTTTGTTCTTGCTTGTGTTTTGTTGCTGCTTTTAACTGCTCTTCTCTTTTTGTTTGTTGTTCTTTTAATTGCTCTGAAGCTGCAGCTCTCTTTGCTTCAATGTTATCTGAATAACTTTTATTTGTTGATGTCACAGAGGAAGATTTACCCTTAGAAGTAACTGTTACCCCAGATTCTGATGTAATTGACTTTGAGGTTGAGGTTTTAGCACCTTTTAGAAATCTTAAAAGAGCTTGTTTATCTGCAGGAGTTATTTCATCAGAATCCTTTGAATGGTTTAAACCAGCTTTTTGCATTCGCTCTATAAGAGCTTTATCGGAAATCTTTAAAGTTTTTGCGAAATCTTTTACTGTTATTGTCAAAATATTTTCCTTATTACTTAAACCAGTGTTCTCTTGCCTTCATTATCATCTTTGAAGCATCATCTTCAGAAATATCAATGATGTCTTTAAGTTCATCAATTGAAAGTTCTGCTAAATCGTCCTTATTCTTAATACCTTTATTAGATAATTTTTGGATATTTTCATCATCTAAATTTAAATCAGATAATGACTCAACATTATCTTCTTCTTCAGTTACTGCTCCCATGGCTTCCATAAGTGCAGCATCCTCTGAAGCAGATTTAATTCTGTTTATTTCATCTTCATTTTCAATAAAGTCTTTAAAAGTACTATTATCTGCATAAGCGATATCATCAAAATTTGAAAAACCAGCAGAAATTATTTTTTCTGCAATATCATCTTTTATACCGAGTGCATCAATGATTTTAGCTAAAAACTCTGTTTCATCTACTTTAACTTTAGCCTCGGCTTCTTCATTGCTTATAATATTTAGATTCCATCCAACAAGCTTTGAAGCCAATCTTATGTTTTGTCCCCTTGATCCTATTGCTAAAGCAAGATTATCCTCATTAACAGCAATATCCATTGATCTTGAATCTTCATCCATAACAATAGATTCTACTTTGGCTGGAGATAATGCATTGATAACTAGTTGTGCTGGGTTATCATCGTAAATTATTATATCAATCCTTTCATTCCCCAACTCTGATGAAACTGCTTGAACTCTAGAGCCTCTCATTCCAACACATGCACCTACTGGATCAATTCTTCCATCATTAGTCTTGACAGCAATTTTTGATCTTGAACCAGCATCTCTTGCAACACCCCTTATCTCAATAATATCTTCATTAATTTCAGGAACTTCAATACTAAATAGCTCCGTTACCATTTCTGGACAAGAGCGATTAAGAATTAATTGAGGACCTCTACCTTCCACCTCAACAATTTGTAATATGGCTCGTATCCTGTCATTAATCTTATATATCTCCCCCGGCATTAATTTATCTCGAGGGAGTAATGCCTCTGCTTCATGAGTTATATCAACGATAATATTATCCCTAGTAACTCTTTTTACTGAGCCTGATACAAGTTTATTATTTTGCGATTTAAACTGTTCTACAACTTTTTCTCTCTCAGCCTCCCTTACTTTTTGTAACATAACTTGCCTAGCGGCTTGGGTTTCTATTCTTCCAAAATTAACGTTTTCTTGCTCTTTTGAATATATTTCACCTATCTCAAGATTAGAGTCTTCTTTGGTAATATGAGTTTCATGATGAAATTCTTCATCATTGTCATCAAAAACTATCCAGTTTCTGTGTGTAGAATACTCCCCTGTTTTTCTATCAATCTCAACAAATAAATCAGCATCTTCATGAAAATGTCTCTGAGATGCAGAAGCTATGGCAACTTCGATAGCTGAAAAAATGGTATTTTTTTCTATACCCTTCTCTGTTGAAACCGAATCAACAACTGCTAAAATTTCATTACTTTCCATGAGAATATTCCTTTATTAAATTATTATAATTTGGTTTTAATTTACATAAATCTATATCTGTAAATCTAAATTTTATTAAAGTAGAGTTACTATTTTTAATAGAAAAATGACAATCATCACATTCAATTAATGTTCCAGAGAATTTTCTTTTTCCTTCAATTAATTCTCTTGTCTTAAATTCTAGCTCTTCTCCTATGAAGTTATTCAATTGCATAACATCAAAAAATTTTCTATCTACACCTGGGGTTGATACTTCTAAAACATAATCTTCACCCAAATTTAAGTCGAGCATAGGCTCATATCCAAGATCTTTTGATACATTCTCACAATCATTTATATCAACTTTTTTATCAGAATCAATAAAAATTCTTAATGTTGTTGTTCTTTTGCCTCTTAAAATTTCAATTCCCCATAAAATACAATTGTTCCTGTTTACAACAGGCTCGATAATATTTTTATACTCATCTTTATTCATCTTTTTTATACAAAAAAAGGGCATTTGCCCCACAAAATTATATTTAACCGTGGTAGCGGGGGCTGGATTTGAACCAACGACCTTCGGGTTATGAGCCCGACGAGCTACCAGACTGCTCCACCCCGCAACGCAGCGAACATGAAGTTTA
>NHJX01000005.1 GCA_002169105.1 Gammaproteobacteria bacterium TMED226
GATACAGGACATACCAAAATATCAAGTAATTTTTTATCTACAGTTGTCATAGCAAGAAAGTATACATGATGATAAGGGTGTAGTGTTGTTGTAATGATGCGTGGGTTTATAGTGTGAAGCAACTTAAGTTATTTATTAGTCTTATAATGTTTGAAACTTTGATATAGTCTCATCAAAGGAAGGAAAAATTATGGAAGATTTTACAGGTTCAACATTAATTATTTTAACAATTATTATTTTTGCTGTATTAAATATTATTCTATTTTTTAAAATTTGGGGAATGACAAATAATATTAAACTGATAACTGGCCTTTATATAAATCAGAAAGGTATAAAGGAAGAACAGATCAGGGATGAGAAAGGAAATTTTAAAGGGTATGGCTTTGTTGATAAAGATGGTAATCAGATAAAGATTCGATAGAGTAAATAAAGGTAGATTGTTAATCTAGGTTCTTATGATTAAAGATAACATTCAAGTATTAATTGGAATCATTATCATAGCTATTGCTGTTTACAATTATTTCAAATATATAAAAAAATAAACAAACGCCTTAATCTAGGTTCTTACTAGCAACTCTAGGTGGGTTATTCGCGAGTACAGTTTTTTTCTAGTGATAGCCTGAATTTATTAAGGTAATTTAAAATTTGTTCATGTATGTTATCTTAGTATTTTTAAGTAATCACATATTATGAATTCACTAGAATTAGTTGCTCTAAGAGATTTTCCATTAATTGAACCTAATGACAATTTAGCTGAAATAATATTCAAAGGTATAAAAAATAATAATATTGTTATTGAAGATTATGATGTAATTGTTATTGCTCAAAAAGTTATTTCAAAATCTGAAAATAGATATATAAACCTTGATACATTAAAAATTTCTGAAAAAGCCAAAGACTTAGCGCTTAAATTAAATAAAGACAAAGGCTTGGTCCAACTAATTTTGAATGAGTCTAATAAAATTTTATCGACTGAAAAGAATGTAATCATAGTTGAGCATTTATTAGGATTTATTAATATTAATGCCGGAATAGATCAATCTAATATTCCACAAGACAAAAACTTAGCATTACTACTTCCAAAAGATCCCTCTAAAAGCGCAAAAGAGCTTCAAATAAAATTATCAGAAATGNTNGATAAGAACATNTCAATAATCGTNTCTGACTCTATGACAAGGCCTTACAGATCTGGAGTTATTAATTTTGCATTAGCTAGTCATAACATTCAAAGTCTTTTAGATTTAAAAGGTGAAAAAGATCTTTATGGCAACAAACTTAAGGGCACTGAAGTTGCTGTTGCAGATGAATTAGCATCAGCTGCTGGTCTTTTAATGGGGCAAAGCGATGAAAAAAAACCTGTAATTCTTATAAAAGGTTTTAATAANAGCANATATGAAGTTAATAACTCATTTGATTTGATAGTTAATGAAAATGATGACCTATACAGATAACTATCAAAGCATATAATTAGCACATGAAATTAAGTNTAAATCTAAACAAAGTAGCNCTTCTGAGNAATGCTNGAGGAGAAAACTATCCAGATTTAAAATACTTTGCNAATAAAGCAATTGATATAGGTATTGATGGATTAACTCTTCATCCAAGACCAGATCATCGTCATGCAACTAGTAATGACGTTATTGAGCTTTCAAAGATAGCTAAAAATAGAGGTGTTGAGTTCAATATAGAGGGGAATCCATTTTCAAAACCAGACAATGAATTTTTAGGTTTTTGCGAATTAGTTAAAATTATAACNCCCGACCAAATAACTCTTGTTCCAGATGCTATTCATCAAATTACATCAGATCATGGNTGGGCGCGAGGTTCTCATGATGAAGATTTAAAAAAAACTATAGAANTATTAAAAGAGAGCTCTAGTGACTCAAAAGTNAGTCTATTTATTGATGACATTGCTGGAGTTGNATATGCTTCNGAGATGAATGCAGANTTAATTGAAATACACACCGGAAAATTTTCTAATGCTATAGGCAAAGGTGACATGTCTGCTCTNAGTGNAATTAAAGACATGATTGATTGTGCTTTAAACAGAGACTTACTAGTCAATGCTGGTCATGATTTAAACTTAAATAATTTACATTATTTAGTAGAAATGGGTAATATTAATGAAGTTTCTATTGGTCATGCGATTATAATAGACTCATTAAAATATGGCTTTGAAAATACTATCTTAAAATACATAAATATTATTAGGAACTAAAATGAATATAGAAGAAAAATTAAGACAACAAATTAAAGAAAACAGTGTATTAATATATATGAAAGGTACTCCCTATGAGCCTAGATGTGGTTTTTCTGCAAGAACTGTTCAAATNTTGATTGATTGTGAATCAAAATTTAGTTACGTNGATATTCTTGAAAACAATGATGTAAGAACAACATTACCTAAAATTTCTGATTGGCCCACCTTTCCACAGGTATTTGTTAATGGAGAACTAGTAGGGGGAGCAGATATTGTTGCTCAAATGCATGAAAGTGGTGAGTTTAAGAATCTTATAGACTCTACTTCATCCTAACTGTCGTATTTATTTAAGATTGAACAAAATACTTGTGCTGTNACGACTGTATCGTATGCAGCAGAATGTGCTTCATCATTATCATAATCAATATTTAATTTATCACATATTCTTGCTAGTACAGTTTGACCAGTAGCAAGAACTCCTAGTGACACTGTGTCTATTACAGAAAATTTGTGAAAAGGTGTCTTNTTAATATTATTTCTTTTTAAAGATTCAGTTAAGAAAGAGTTATCAAAATGAGCGTTATGTCCCACAAGAATTGCTCTCGAACATTCATACTTATTTTTAGCTTTATTTATAATTTTAAATAAGTCATTTAATGCTTCGCTCTCTGTTACTGCATTTCTTAGTGGATGATCAAGATTAATTTTTGTAAATTCTAAAGATTCCTTTTCTACTATTGATCCNTCAAATGGAACAATATGATGTCTAAAAGTTTCTCCAACAATTAGTTTTTTATTTTCTTCTTCAATTAAGGTAATAGCAATTTCTAATATTGCATTAGATGTTGGATCAAAACCCCCAGTCTCGATATCCACTACGACAGGTAGGTATTTTCTGAATCTATTTTTTAACACCAAGCTTTTCTTGTAATTTAGAATTTGAAGTTGTGTAACCAAATGGAACACGCTCTCCTGGATTAATTCTCTTATAGGCTTCTTGAACTGCTAAGGTGGTTTCATGAAATCCTGATAAGATTAAATCTAGTTTCCCTGGATAATCATTTATATCGCCAACTGCAAATATTCCATTCAAGCTTGTTTGAAAATTTTCTGTATTTACAGATATCTTTTTACCATTTAACTCTATATTCCAATCTAGTATTGGCCCAAGTTTTTTATTTAAACCAAATAAAAAGATTAACTCATCAGCATCATAAGATTCTATATCGTTAGTATCAAAGTTTTTGAGCGTTACTTTATTGACCTTATCATCTCCAATAATTGAATCAATTAGATAGGGTGTAAGTAAATTAACATCTCCATTACTAACAAGTTCTCTCATCATTTCTTCTGTATGTTGTGCACCTCTAAACGCATCTCTTCTGTGAACTAATGAAACAGATTTAGCAATTTTTGCTAATTCAACTGTCCAATCTAAAGCTGAATCACCACCACCAAAAATAAATATATTTTTATCCTTGTATTGNTCAACAGACCTGACAGCATATGNAACACCTTTATTTATATATTTATCTGGATCTTGAATATTTGGAGGTCTTCTTGGCTCAAAAGAACCAGCTCCAGCTGCTATAAATACATTTTTTGATATAAATTTATTTTCATCTGTAGTTATAACTTCCCAAAACTTATCTCCCTCATGTTGTATCTCAACTAATGAATCAACTCTTTGGTTTAGGTATAAATCATATTCAAATGGTTCAATCTGCTTGAGTAGTGCATTTACATGCTCTTGAGCTGTTTGAGATGGTACTCCTGGAATATCATATATTGGCTTTTCTGGATATAACTCTGCGCATTGTCCACCAGGCTTATCAAGGTTATCTATAAGAACGCAATTTAATCCAAGGAGACCAGCTTCAAAGACGGTAAAAAGCCCNACTGGACCAGCGCCTATTACAATAATGTCCTTTATTTCCATTATTTTACTTTCATTCCCGCATGAGCACCTTCGTCAGGTGAAATTAGAAAAATACCATCATCATTACTAGAGGCAAGAACCATGCCATCAGAAACTCCAAATTTCATTTTTCTTGGTTCTAAATTACTTACAAGAATAACCATTTTATCTTGTAATTCATCTGGATTGTATGAGCTTTTGATTCCTGCAAATACATTTCTTGTTCCTAATTCACCTACATCAAGATGCAATTGTAATAGTTTATCAGCACCTTCAACATGATCTGCTTTAAGTATTCTCGCCACTCTTAAATCAATTGCTGAGAACTGATCAATATTAATTAAGTTTTCATTTTCCATATCATCATCCTCTTGAATTGTTAATGGCTCAAGCCTTTTTAATAAAGGCTTATAGTTATTTATTTGCCCTGATAATGTATTGTTAACATCATCAAGTGAGCAATTGGTTAAGTTTAAAAATTTATATGCTTCATGTGAAAGATTTGGAATAACTGGACTAAGGTATATTGTTAGTATTTTAAATGCATTTATTGCCGTAGAGCTTATATTGACTGCGTCATTCTCATCTTTCTTCCAAGGAGTATTATCATTGATATATTTATTAACATTATCTGCCAACTCCATAACCAATCTAATTAATTTAGAATATTGTCTGTTCTCATATAGAGTAATAATATTTGTCTTTTCATCAGTTAGGGTTTTAATAAATTCAATGTCAATATTTTCTGATATCTGATTGTTATTTCTCTTTATAAAGGATGCTGATCTTGAAGCAATATTTAAATATTTACCTACCAAATCAGAGTTTATTCTTTGAACATAATCCTCAAAATTTAAATCAATATCTTCAACTTTGTCATTTAATTTGGCAGCAAAGTAATATCGCAATAATTCAGGATTAGACATTTTTTCAAAATCTTTAGCCAATATTCCTGTTCCTTTAGACTTAGACATCTTTTCACCATTTATAGTAAGAAAGCCATGAACAAATATCCCATCAGGAAGTTTCAAATTAGCTGAACTTAGTAAAGCAGGCCAAAATAAACCATGGAAATATGCTATATCTTTGCCAATAAAATGATAGATTTCATATTCAGAGTCTTTTGACCAGACATCTAAAGTGTTTATATTATTTTTTTTAAACCAATTATCCATTGATGCGATATATCCAATGGGAGCATCAACCCACACATAAAAATATTTATTAACTTCATCAGGTATTTCAAATCCAAAATATGGCGCATCTCTAGATATATCCCATTTTTTAAGATCATCAGAAAGCCACTCTTTTAATTTATTTTTAATAGGACTTTGAAGATTTGCTTTAGCTAAATAGTTTCTTAATACATCAATTTTTTGAGGCAAATCGAAGAAAATATGTTCACTTTTCTTTTTAATCGGTGTTGTTCCAGAGACTATTGATATTGGGTCTTTAATCTCAAGCACATCATATGATGCACCACACTTGCCACAGTTATCACCATGTTGATCAGGTGCATTACATTTAGGACAACTACCTTTAATAAATCTATCTGATAAAAACATTTTTTCATTCTCATCATATAGTTGTTCAACTATTTCTTTTGAAATTAAATTATTCTTCTTAGCTTCAAAATATATTTTCTCTGAATATTCTTTATTCTCATCACTATGTGTTGTGTAAAAATTTGTAAAATTAATACCAAAAAGTTCATAAGTAGACTTGTGATCTTTGAAAGTATCATTAATTAGCTTTTCAGGAGTAACCGCCATTTCTTTAGCTTTTAACATTACAGGTGTTCCGTGTGTATCATCTGCACAAAAAAAGTAACACTGATTACCATTTAAATTTTGAAATCTTGACCAAATATCTGTTTGGACAGCTTCCAATATATGACCTAAATGCAAAGGTGCATTTGCATAAGGAAGGGCTTGAGTAACCAGAATTTTTCTATTACTTTTAGTAGGTATGTCCATGTATTATCTGTATTATATGTGAAAAATATTGATTTATATGTCCATTAAAAAAATTATTGCATTTGGCTCTGCAAAGGGAGGAGTTGGAAAAAGCTCTATTACAGCGTCTATTGGAATAAGCTTGTCTAAAAAATATAAAGTAGGGATTCTAGATGCTGATATATATGGACCCAATCAGGACATATTATTTAGTATTGATAAAAGGCCCGAATACACTAACAAAAGTACCATCAAACCAGTAAAAAAAAAATAATATTAAGATTATGTCAATGGGGTTTATTTTAGAGCAAAACAAAGCTGCAACATGGAGAGGCCCTTTATTAAGTAATGCTATAAAACAATTAATACATTCGACTGAATGGGGCGATTTAGACTATCTTTTAATAGATATGCCGCCAGGTACTGGAGATGCCTATCTAACTGTTTTTAAAGAATTAAGCATCGATTTTTTTATTCTTATTTCAACTCCTAGCAACTTATCAGTTGCAGATTCAAAAAGAACTTTAGCCATGATAGATAAATTAAATATTACCACTGCAGGATATATTGAAAATGATTTGCTAAACACAGGCGATAGTTCAAAAAATAAATCGTTAAATATAAAGAAATTAGGCACTTTTAAATACCATAAAGATATATATGATTTTAATACAGACTATAATTGTAGTGATGCAGATAAAATTTCTAATAAAATCGAAGATATGTAACAAGACATGAGAATTTTATACTTTCTAATTATACTAATTTCACCATTACTAATATCTGCGGATGAGGTCAATGATCCGTTTGAAGAAATTAATAGAAAAACTTATGAATTTAACGAAAGTCTAGATAAAAATATTTTAAAACCTGTCGCTGAAGTTTATTCAAATTTCCCACCAAAAGTAAAAAAAGGGGTTACAAATTTTTTTAATAATCTTGAGGAAGTAGACACTTTCATTAATCAATTGCTTCAAGGAAAACCAAAAGAATCAATAAATGATCTGTCCAGGTTTGTTATTAATACAACAATTGGTATAGGTGGTATTTTTGATGTAGCTTCAAAAATGGGCCTAAAGAGACATGAAGAAGATTTTGGTCAAACTTTGGCTGTATGGGGTGTTAGTGAAGGTCCTTACATAATGCTGCCATTTCTTGGTCCTTCTACCTTAAGAGATACCTTAAGTCGTCCAGTTTCATCGTTCTTGTCTGTTACATTTCATATGACAGAAGATGATGTAAATATTGCTCTCAAATCCATTGATGCACTAGAGACTAGGGAAAGATTATTAGATGTTGAATCATTATTATCAGGAGATAAATACGTATTCGTTAAAGACGCATATATTCAATCAATGTATTATGAAATTAAAGATGGTATAGATGTCAAAGATGAGTTTGTTGATGATATGGATGATTTTTTAATAGATCAATAAGTCCTCTAATTCTTTTTTATGACCTTTTAACGAATTTTCTTTAATAATTTCTAAAATTTTTATTCTAAAAGTCTTTGCAAATTTATCGCCCCTAGATAATCCAAATAAATGCTTCATCATTCTACCCAAGTCATGACCTTCGATTAATTTTTTTTCGACATATTCAAGGTATATTTTAAGTATTTCTTTCTTTGATCTACCTGTTGAATCATTTTTATAAAAATCATTTTCAATTTTTCTTAACATATATGGATTTTCATATGCAGATCTTCCGATCATAACACCATCAACTTTTTTAAGATGTTCAGAAGTTTCATCTATGGTTTTAATTCCCCCATTTAATATAATTTCAAGATCAGGAAAGTCTTTTTTTAATCTGTAAACATAGTCATATTTTAATGGTGGTATGTTGCGATTTTGTCTAGGACTTAATCCTTTTAAGATTCCATTTCTCGCATGAATTATAAAAATATTAATGCCAGACTCTTTAACTATAGATATGAAGTTATAAAGAAATTCATAAGACTCATTATCATCAATACCTAGTCTACACTTAATTGATACTGGCACTTGTACAGCATTACTCATATTACCCAAGCAATCTTTTACTAGCTCTGGCTCTAACATGAGGCAAGCCCCAAATTTCCCTTTTTGCACTCTATCTGAAGGACAACCTACATTAAGATTAATTTCATCATACCCATATTGTTCACATTTTTTTGAACACTCTACAAGATCATTGATATCAGAACCACCTAGTTGAACACCGACCGGATGCTCCTCATCATTAAATTCAAGCTGATTAAAACATTTACCATAAACCAAAGAACCTGTAGAAATCATTTCGGTATATAGGAAGACATTTTTTGATATTAGCCTTAACAAATACCTGTCATGTAAATCTGTATATTGCATCATTGGAGCAATACAAAATTTATGAGCTGATTCCTTAACCATTAAAGGAGGGTAGATATAGCTATATAACCAACAATAGAAAGAATAATAGTGTATGGGAGAGCCATATATACCATGCGTAAATATGACAAATTAATTAAAGGGGCAAGTGCCGATGTCAGAAGAAATAAAAATGCCGCTTGTCCGTTCGGAGTAGCAATGCTGGGTATGTTTGTACCAACATTAATAGCTATTGCAAGATTATTGAATTGATCTGTTCCCATTGGAATAGTTTGAGCAAGTTTGCCAATATAAATTGTTGCAACAAAAACATTATCACTTACAGCAGATAAAAAACCATTCGCAATATAAAATAATGATGGTTGCATGTCTAAAGGCTGATTTAAAACGTATTCAATTACCGGATCAAAAAGCTTTTGATCATAAATAACACTCACAATTGCAAAGAAAACTGCCAACAGAGCTGTAAAGGGTAGTGCTTCATGGAAAGCTTCACCTAATTTATGTTCTTTTGTTATGCCTTTAAAAGCAGTCAGCAAAACCATAACAGTAAGCCCAATTAAACCAACGGCTGCAATGCTAAAAGCTAAGGCAAAGACTAAGAAAATTAATACAATCGACTCTATTAACAACTCAGTTTTATCACTTGAAGTTATATTTTCATTTCTGTATTTAGCATAATCATTAAAGACATTTCTAACGTTTGTTGGCAGTTGATTTCCAAAACCAGCAATTGAGAACTTTTCAACAAAAATACATGTTAGCAATCCAGCAAATAATATAGGCATTGTAATAGGGGCCATTTGAATAAAAAATTCCATAAAATCCCAACCAGCCTTACCAGCAATAATTAAATTCTGGGGTTCACCCACTGTTGTACAAACACCACCGAGCGCAGTTCCAACAGCACCATGCATAACAAGGTCTCTTAAAAAACCTTTAAATTCTTCAAGCTCACTTGCATTAAGACTATTTATTTGAGAGTTATCTTTAAAGTTATGTTCTTGATTTCTAAAATCATTACCTGAAATAACAGCATGATAAATTCTATAAAAACCTACCATTACTCCAATTAAGACTGCTGTAACTGTTAGCGCATCTAAAAATGCAGATAGCACCGCTGCTGATGCACAAAAAAGAAGTGATAAAAGGGTCTTAGATCTAATGCTTAGAAGAAGTCTTGTAAATATAGTTAACATTAAATTTTTCATGAAATATATTCCAGCTACCATAAAAATTAGTAACAAGATTACTTTTAAGTTTTGCGAGATCTCATAGTAAATAGTATCAGTTGTTGTAAGACCTAAAATAACAGCTTCAATAGCTAAAAGTCCTCCTGGTTGGAGTGGATAACATTTTAATGCCATAGCTAGAGTAAAAATAAATTGAAGAAGTAATATCCAACCAAGAATAAAACCAGCATTTTCAGGTGTAAATATACCTAATATNAATAATAANATTGGNTTGAATANNAGGAATCCTANTATGGTAGACTTATACCAATCAGGAGCATCACCTAGAAAAAGTTTTTGAATTTCGCTTAACATTTTTTATTTAAATAGAGTTTATATGCATTTTAAAAGATTTTTAGACATTAAAGCTAGCAATAATAATATTTTGATCATCTTTAATAATAATAAAATTCTTTATGAACCAAATCTAAAAACATTTTTATTAGAAGAAAATCTTTTGAATATCCAAATTGATGAACATTTGTATGTAGGTATTGCTAACAATGGAAGTGATATTTATGCAGTTGATATATCAAANACATCTATAGATATAAATATAGGTTATAAATCGCTAATAGAATATGATTTAAGGCACCTCCTAGCAATTTCAGAACCAAATGATATTGTGCTTATGGGAAGAGCAAACCAACTATTACATTGGATAAGAAGTAATAAGTATTCTGGTTATTCAGGAGAGTTAAATAAATTTAATAACAAAGAGCAGGCCTTATATTGTCCTACAACATCATCGATGACATATCCTTTAATATCTCCTTGCGTTTTAGCTATGGTTACTAAAGGAGATCAAATATTATTAGCTAGAAATAATTTATTTCCCGAGGGCTTATTTAGTGTTCTTGCAGGTTTTGTTGAGGTATCTGAATCAGCTGAAGAAACAGTAGAAAGAGAGGTTATNGAAGAGGTAGGAATAAAAGTAAAAAATATTAACTATGTTGGTAGTCAACCGTGGCCATTTCCCTCACAGCTGATGCTGGGTTATAAATGTGAATATGATTCAGGTGAGCTGGTTATTGACGAAGATGAAATTGTTGAAGCCAACTGGTATAGCGTAGATAATTTACCTTATGTACCGCCAACGACTAGTCTTTCTGGAAAGTTAATNAGCTCTTTTGTCGAGGATCATTCTTAGCTCTGGTTGGTATAGCTTTCTTAATTTTCTTTTCCTTAATAATTTCTTTAATAGGAGATTCTTTCTTTACCGCTTCTTTTTTAACCNCTTCTTTTTTAATAGCTTCTTTTTTTACGATATCCTTCTTTTCAATTTTTTTCACTGGTTTTTTATTAGTTTTCTCAACAGTATTAAGAGATTTTTTATTTTCTTTAATTTTTTCTATTGGTTTTTTCTTCACATTTGAGTTGTTTGGTACANGTTTTTTATTATTAGTATGCTTATAATTTTTTCTGGGACCTGATGCTTTAGGCTTATTTTTTCTTTTTCTATTTATTGGTTTTTTAGTTTTTGTTTTTTCTACTTCACCAATTCCAGTTAATGACTTTAACCATTTAACAAGACCTTCTTGTTTTCTCTTTGGCATTTTTGGAGGTTTAACACCACTTACTAATGGCTTCATTGTTTTGGATTGATTTTTGCTATCTCTCCAATTAGTATCTGGTTCAGGACTATTAGGGGTTAAATTATATGAATCAGTATTAGTTTTATCAGAGCTCTTTACTCTTACGACCTTGTAATAAGGTCTTGATTTATAAGGGTCTGCTATTACAAGTATTTTAATATTATTTGTTTTTTCTATTGAAACAATGTCATATCTTTTTTCATTCAAAAGGTAACTTGCAACATCTGCTGGAACATAAACATTGATCTCACCTGTGTTATCTTTAGCTGCATCCTCTCCAATTATTCTTAATATTGACTGACCAAGAGANCTTGGACCTCTCACTAAAACATGTTCTATATCATATGACTCATTTAAAGAGGGACGCAATCTTTGTCTTGAAACTTCTAAAAGACCAAATTTAGATATATTAGATATTTGAACTCTTGCTCTATCACTATATATAGCTTTTCTAAAAGCTGATTCTATTTTATTTTGATTATCTTCATTAGTCATATCAATAAAATCTATAACAACTAAACCACCAACATCTCTAAGTCTCATCTGTCTAGCAATTTCTTTAGCAGCTTCTAAATTGGTTTTAAATGCAGTTTCTTCAATATCCTTACCTTTNGTAGATCTTGCTGAATTTACGTCAATAGCAGTCATGGCCTCTGTTGGATCTATAACAATAGAACCCCCGGATGAAAGAGATATCTCCCTCTGAAATGCTAATTCAATTTGTGATTCAATTTGATATCTATTAAATAATGGTATTTCTTCATCATAATATTTTAATTTTTCTGCATGTTCGGGAAGTACTGCTTCTATAAACTCTTTTGCTTCAATAAATATGTTTTTATCATCAATTAAAATTTCTTCGATATCTTCTTTAAANTAATCTCTTACGACTCTAACTATCAGTTTATCATCTCTAAATATCAATGATGGGGACACTGCGTTAGGAGTTGTATTTTTTATCTCATCCCATAGAGCTAGTAAATATGACATATCTAAACTGAGCTCTTCAGCTGTTCGACCAAGACCGTTAGTTCTAACAATCGCGCTCATGTTTTCTGGAATATTTAACTTATCTAGTGTNCTTTTAATCTGATCTCTTTGTTCGCCACTTATACGTCTTGAAATACCACCCGATCTTGATGAATTAGGTATCAATACTAGAAACCTTCCTGCAAGTCCTATCTGGGTTGTTAAGGCTGCTCCCTTAGAACCTCTTTCATCTTTAGTAACTTGTACAACTATTTCCTGTCCTTCTTCTAATATACAAATGTATTTACCTTTTTTGTCTTTTTTATAGAATTCATTTGATAGATCTTTTAGCGGAAGAAAGCCATGTCTTTCAGAACCAAAATTAACAAATGCTGCATCGAGACTAGATTCAATTCTTGAAACAGTTGCTTTAAATATACTGCCTTTTAAAAGAGTTTTTTCAGGTGATTCTGTATCAAAATCATATAATTTTGCTCCATCAACAAGAGCCACGCGAAGTTCATCCCCATAAGATGAATTTATAAGTATTCTTTTCATTATATTCTCCCTAAAATTAGGAAGATAATTCAGCAGTGTGCTTTTAAAAGCTTCTATCAGTAAGTCTTACGTGTATTTGCTTAATGATTAACCCCTTTAAGGGTTGTTGTATATAACTGTTGTATTTATCTTTCTTTTTATTAAAACTAGTTTTATCTAGTTATTTAAGTGTATATCCTATAGATTTGTACCATGACTGTCAAAAAACTAACGATTGATACAGATAATAATGGTAGAAGAATAGATAATTTTCTTATATCAATATATAAAAATATTCCTAAAAGTAAAATCTATAATATTATTAGAAAAGGGGAAGTTAGAGTTAATTCATCACGCATAAAACCTCATTACAAACTACGATTAGGTGATCTAGTAAGAATACCCCCCAATCTTACTTCAGTTAAGAAATTAAAAAAAATTATTAAAGATAAAGATATTGNAAACCATACTAACAACCCATTATATGAAGATTCTGATTATTTAGTCCTTAACAAAAAAGCCGGTATTAGTGTTCACGGAGGTACAAAAAACTTAGTTGGCCTCATAGATATTGTTCGTGAAAAGTTTGGAGCAAATATTGATTTATGTCACAGACTAGACAAAGACACCACTGGATGCATAGTATTTGGAAAAAATAAAAAAGCTGTTAAACATTTTAATGAATCAATTAAAAATCATGATGTTACTAAAACTTATTATGCAATTTTAAAGGGAACCTTCACTAATGAAATAATTTTAGATACCCCGGTATATAAAACAGACCCAGTTAAATCCAAAGATTCGACTTCTAAATTCAAACCCATTAAAAAATTAAATAATTCCATGTTAGTAGAAGTTCAAATATATACTGGTCGAACTCATCAAATAAGGATTCATTCATCATCAATCGGTCACCCGATCATATTTGATAATAAGTATGGCGATAAAGAATTTAATAAATCTATAAATACGAAAGCAAGTAAAAATATCGCACTTCATTCAAAGTCTATTATCTATAAAGATATAAATTCTAAATTCATTAGAATTAGTTCAGATCTACCTGATGAATTTGAATGCCTGATAAAAGATCTTCAATAAAAATATCTGTTATTATTTAATAAATTTTGTTAGGATAGCGTTTTTTAAGAGCTTATTATGGCAGTACAAAAGAGTAAAGTTACTAGATCTAGAAGAGGGCAAAGACGTTCTCATGATTCTTTAAAGAAGAATACCCTATCTATTGATCCTGTTTCAGGTGAAAAGCATTTACGTCATCAAATGACAAAAGATGGTTTTTATAAAGGAAGATTAATAAAAGATCTTCGTAAACCTATTAAAGAAGAGTCTGAAGAAGTAACATCATAGTTATGCCTAGGCATATTACATTTGCTTTTCCTGGACAGGGCTCCCAATACCCTGGGATGCTAAATCATTTTTCTGATGAGTTTCTAAATATTTATAAAGATACAGTATCAAAAGCGCTAGATTTTGATTTAATTGATTTAATTGCCAATGGTGATGAAAATGACTTAAACAAAACCTCTATAACTCAACCAGCAATTTTATTAGCTTCATATCTTGAATTTAAGCTTATAACTGAAAATTATAATATCAAACCAGATATCGTATGTGGACATTCATTAGGTGAATATTCAGCTTTATTAGCAGCTGAATGTTTAGCTTTTGAGGATGCTCTTCAACTAGTTTATAAACGTGGTTTGTTTATGGAAAGAGCTGAAAAAGGATCGATGTATGCCATATTAAACACAGATATCGGTATTATTAATGATTGTTGTTTAAGGGCTTCATCAGCAACTAATTCTATAGTATCTCCAGCAAATATTAACTCACCAAAACAAGTTGTTATATCTGGTGCAAATAATGCTGTTGAATTGGCAGTTAATTATTTAAAAGAAAATGGAGCGAAAAAATGTATTAAATTAAAAGTTGCAATTTCCTCTCATTGTGAGTTGATGGTTAATGCAGCTAACGACCTTTCTAGTTTTATTAAAAATGTTTCTTTTTCAATGCCTAAGTATGAGCTAATTCATAATGTTGATAGCAACTCTGCTAAAGATATAGATGATTTAAAGGAAAGGATGATATTACAATTAACAAAACCTGTTCAATGGGTAGATACGATGAATTATATAGATAAATATAATGGTGTGTTTATAGAGTGTGGACCAAGTAAAGTTTTATCTGGTCTAGCAAAAGCGAATAATATTGATAATATATATTCAACTTCTTCATCAAATTTTGTTAACGAAATAAAAGAATTAATATGACCAAGGGAAATGTTTTTGTATCAGGAGCCTCTAGAGGTATAGGTAAAAATATTGCAACCTACTTTGCAAAAAATAATTATAAGGTTGTCGGTACTTCTAGAAATGATTTTAATGTTGAAGAGGGGGTTAAAAACTTTATACCAATTAAGCTTGATGTAACATCTCGGGATGATATTAAGAATTGTTTTAATCATCTTAAATCGGAGGGGTTATTACCAAATATTCTTATAAATAACGCAGGTATAACATCTGATCAAATCTTCTTAAGAATGAAGGATGATGATTGGGATAACGTTATTGAGACCAATTTAACTGGAACATATAACTTAACAAAAGCATTTATTAAAAATATGGTCAAGAATAAAAATGGAAGGATTATCAACATTTCTTCAGTTTCTGGCTTAATGGGTAATGCTGGACAAGTAAATTACTCATCCTCTAAAGCAGCATTAAATGGTTTTACCAAATCATTAGCGAAAGAGGTTGGTTCCAGAAATATAACAGTTAATTGTGTTGCACCTGGTTTTATAGATACCGATATGACATCTTTTCTAGATCTTGATTCAAAAAATGAAATAATTAAAACAATACCACTAGGGAGATTTGGCAATGTTTCAGATATTTCTGAAATTGTTATGTTTCTAGCTTCAGATAATGCATCTTATATTACGGGTCAAACTATTTCTGTTGATGGCGGACTTTTGATGTATTAAATATATGTGCAACTTTGAACTAATAGATGTAAAATGTGTCAAATTTCAATATAGGGTAATGGAGTTATTATGAGTGTTGAAGATAGAGTTAAAAAAATTGTTTGTGATCAATTGGGTAAATCTTCAGATGAAATTCAAAGCGATTCATCTTTTGTAGATGACCTAGGAGCAGATTCACTAGATACTGTTGAACTAGTTATGGCATTAGAAGAAGAATTTGATCTAGAAATAGCTGACGAAGACGCTGAAAAAATTTCTACTGTTAATGAAGCTGTAGAATATATAAATACGAATTCATAGCTTTTTAAATACAATTTAAATTGTTTTAATTAATATTAGTTTTTAAACTATTATTATGGTCATGGGCTATTTAAAATTTATTCTTTTTTTAATAATTCTAAATATATCGTTTTTTGCTCCATATAAGGCTTACATATCTAACCCACCTAATGTAAATTTTAATACAGTTGATGTTGAGTCAGGCGACTCCATTAATGAAGTTATTTCTAAATTTTCATCTCATAATTTAATCAATAAGATATTTCTTAAGCTTTACATGAAAGCCAATCAGTTGAATGACTTCAAAGTAGGTGAGTATAGTATTAAGAATAAGGATATGAATGAGATTATTAGTAATATGTCAAATGGGACCACTATAACTCATAAGATAATTATTAATGAAGGTATGAATATCTATCAACTTGAAGAAATAATTGATAACTCATATCTTGAGAATGATTGCAGTTTCTTAAAATGCTTAGATAAAGACTTGCCTTTTAAAGAAGGTATTTTATATCCTGATACCTATTTTTATAAAAAAGGCATGAAATCATCATTAATTCTTAAAAAGAGCCATAAAAAACTAAATGAATATGTAGATCCTTTTTTTATTAACAATGATCGAATAAATTCATTAAACAAATATCAGGTTTTAATATTATCATCTATAGTAGAAAAAGAAGCTGGCAATGATAATGAAAAACCTTTGATAGCCAGTGTTTTCCTTAAAAGACTTTCAATAAATATGAGGTTGCAAGCTGACCCAACAATTATCTATGGGTTATTACCAAATTTTGATGGAGATATAAAAAAATCTGATATTCTAAACAAAAATAACCAATATAATACTTATATGATAAATGGATTACCCCCAACACCCATATCAATATCCTCTAAATCATCAATTTTGGCTGTAATCAATGGTATACCGGGAGATTACTTATTCTTTGTAGCAGACTCACCAAATTCTCATTTTTTTTCGAAAACTTATGATGAGCACTTGAATAAAATAAAAGAAATAGGATTAGATAAATGAAAATAATTTCATTTGAGGGTATTGAGGGGGTGGGAAAAACAACTCAAATAAATCTACTTAAAGAATATTTAGAACATAAAGGTTTTACTGCTCAGGTTTTAAGGGAACCAGGCTCCACTAATACAGGTGAGAAGATAAGAGATATTCTTTTAAATTCAGATGATATTTCCAATGAGACAGAGTTATTGTTAATGTTTGCAGCAAGATCAGAACTTATTTGCCAAAAGATTAATAATACATCTTGTGATTTTTTATTATTGGATAGATTCTTTGATGCTTCAATAGCATATCAGGGCTATGGAAGAAAACTATCAATAGAGTTTATTAAGTCTTTGATTTCGTTTATAGATTGTCCTATTCCTGATAAAAGTATCTTATTAGATATATCAGTTAATGATGGGTTTTCTAGAAAGTCTAATGATATAAAAGATAGAATTGAATCAGCGGGTAATAATTTTTTTAATAATGTTAGAGATGGCTATTTAAAAATTGCTGAAGAAAGTCCTGATAGGTTTCTAGTGATAGATGCATCAAATGAAATTAATATTATTCATAAAGAGATAATTAATTATATAAATTATAAAAATGAAATTATCTGATCTTCATTGGCTTAACAAACCAAATTTAAATATTAAATTAAAAAATCTACCACATGGGATAATAATTTCTGGGCCTATTGGCCTAGGAAAAGAGATTTTAGCAAAAGATATTGCTTCAAAATTATTAATAAATAAAAACACCAGTATGGAAGATACGGATTTATTTAGTTCAAATAATCATCCTGATTTTTTCTTGTTAGATAAAGAAAAAATACTTCTACATAATATAACTTATCGTAAAAATAAATGGGATGATGAAAAAGGACAAAGAAATATTAATTCATTTTTATCTATAACCCCATCAATTGCTGTTAATAAAGTTGTATTAATGCTTAATGCACAAACCATGAATGATGAAAGTCAAAATGCACTATTAAAATCTCTTGAAGAACCTTCACCAAATACATACATAATAATGACTACCAGTAGGCCAAAATCATTGCTCCAGACTATCTACAGCAGATGCCAACTTATTAATATAGCCACACCTTCAACAGATGATATAAATAGTTGGTTAACTACAAACGGAATCTCAGATATTAATGCAACTGATTTTCCTAGCTTTTCAACGCCATTAACTATTTTAAAATCTATTGAAAGTGGTGATCATTTGGATTTTAAAAATTTTGTTAAAATAATTACAAATTTTATAGAAAATAAAGCAGATACATCTATGACTATAAAAAATATCTCTAATCTCGATATAAACTTAATAATGAAGACTAATTATTTAATAGAGTTCTTAAAAATAATACTTAAATCTAAGTTATTAAATGAGGATTTGTCAGGTATTTATATGAAATTTAATTCAAGCAATTTTAATAATCTTAAAATATCCAATCTAATTAATGATTTAAATAATTTGAGGTTTGATTATTTTAAAGTTCCACAGATTAATGAAACTCATGTGTTAAATTATTTTTTAAGTGAATTAAAGAATTCTATTAAGATATAGTAGTTCCCCCATCTACAACAATAGTTTGACCATTTATATAATTTCCGGCATCTGAGGCTAACATAACAGCCACACCTGCTATTTCATCAGGTTCTCCAATTCTTTTCATCGGCGTAGCACCTAACACGGTTTTTAATATATCTGGATTTTCCCATAGCGCTTTTGCAAAATCAGTTTTAATTAGACCAGGCGCTATAGAATTAGCTCTGATATTTTTATGACCAAACTCAGTTGCGATATTTTTTACAATCATTACATCAGCTGCTTTACTTATATTATAAGCTCCCAATATAGGACTTCCCTTTATTGCTGCAATACTAGAAATAATTATTATTGAGCCATCCATCCTTTCTATCATGTCTGGCAAAACAAGATTACATAAAATTTGATTTGATTTGATATTGTTATTCATAACTTTATCAAACTTATCAGAAGGCATATCCAACATCGAACCCATGTATGGATTTGTGGCAGCATTACAAACAAGAACATCTATTTTTCCAAGTTTTTCTTTTGTTTGGTTAACCAAATCATTTAATTGATTCTCATCACTTATGCTTGCTGCTATTGGAAAAGCCACTTCACTTCCAACATCATTATTAATTTCTTGTGCTGTTTTTTCACATGCATCTAATTTTCTGCTTGAAATAATTACATTAGCTCCATGAAGAGCAGATTGATGAGCAATTGACTTTCCTATTCCTCTAGATGAACCAGTAATTAGAATTGATTTGTTTTTAAGGTTAAATATTGACATATTTTCATTATAATTAATTTATGAGTAAAAAAGTTGAAATATATTCAAAATCTAATTGTTCTTATTGCGTTATGGCTATGAACTTTTTTAATTTAAAGAAAATTAAGTATATTGTTTATAACACTGACGATCCTAAAATCTTTAAGGAAATGACAGACAGGAATCCTTATGCGAGAACACTCCCACAAATATTTATAGATGATAAGCTTATAGGTGGTTATACTGACTTGATCGAAAAATATACGGACTAATATTATGGAAAACTTTAATGATTTTTTACTACTTTTAGATGCTAATTTAAGTGGTTCCTGGTGGTTTCCAGCTTTTTTAATAGGCACAGGTATTTTCTTCACTATTTATTTACGTTTCCCACAGTTTAGATATTTCAAAAGCGCACTTAAGATTGTTTCCGGAAAAAATGAAAGCAAAGATTCAGATGGAGAAACAACAGGTTTTCAAGCTCTTACAACTGCAATGTCTGGCGCAGTTGGTACAGGTAATATTGGTGGTGTCGCATTAGCAATATGGACTGGGGGACCAGCTGCAATTTTTTGGATGTGGATAACTGCTATCTTTGGTATGACAACAAAATTTGTTGAGGTAACGTTAGGACATAAATATAGAACTAAATTAGAAGATGGGTCAATATCTGGAGGCCCAATGTACTATATAGAGCAAGGCCTTAATATGAAATGGGTAGCTATTTTATTTGCATTTTTAATGATGATTACAGCTATTGGTTCCGGAAACATGCCCCAAATCAATAATATTGCTCTTGTAATGAATACTGAATTTGGGATATCTAAATTATTTACAGGATTATTTTTAGGATCTTTGCTTTGGATAATTATTATTGGTGGTATAAAAAGAATAGCATCAGTCGCAAGTAAAATAATTCCTATTATGGGGCTTATATATTTTGGTGGCGCTTTAATAATTCTTATAGAGAATTATCAAAATATAATTCCATCATTTAATGCTATTTTTGGACAAGTTTTTACTGGATCTGCAGCAATGGGTGGCTTTTTAGGAGCTAGCTTTGCAATGAGTTTGAAATATGGTGTTGCAAGAGGACTTTATTCCAATGAAGCGGGACAGGGTTCATCCCCAATTGCTCATGCCTCATCAAAAAATAAATCAATTGATCAGGGTGTTGTTTCAATATTAGAACCCTTTATCGATACTATAGTTGTTTGCAGTGTTACCGCTCTTGTAATTTTATCTAGTAATGTGTGGACAGAAAAATTTGATACATCATTCGCAAAAACAGATATGGTTATTCTTGACGGTACCTACAGTGATGAAAAAAATCAAGATGGAAAATTTATATACCCAGATCAAATTAATGAATTAACAAAATATGTTCAAAGAATAGAATCTAATGTTAAAAGATATAATGGAACACTTGAAATTCAAGACGGAATAATAATAAATGATAATTTTACAGTTATTCATTTAAGATCTGTAGCTGAAGGAATAAAAATTAAAGGATCAGATAAAAATCTATTTAATGGGGTATTAGCTGTAGCGGACGGAAAGGTTATTAACTCTTATCCTTTTTCAATTGAACAAAATGATACTAAAGAGTCATTAGTTAAACTATATGAAACTTTTTACACAGAAGATAAAACTATAAAAGAATATGAAAATTTTTACGAAGAAGAATTAGAATCAGGACTAAAAGAATTAGATTTAATAACTGAATCTGTTTCCTTTGAGGGTAAATCTTTAGTAAGTTCTGCAGAGTTAACAGCTAAAGCTTTCTCAAATGGGATATTAGGCGATTATGGAGGCAAGCTTGTTGCAATAGCATTACTTTTATTCGCTTTTTCTACAGCCATAACATGGTGTTATTACGGCGACAGATCTACTGCATATATTTTTGGAGAGAGGGGTGTTGTTTGGTATAGAAATTTTTATGTTTTATGTTTTATTTTAGCTGCTGTAATTGATACAACAATAGTATGGAACATTGCTTACGTTGTAGTTGCATTAGTATCTATTCCAAACTTATTTGCTCTTTTTGCTTTGAGAAAAGAGATGAAGCTTCTATCTGATGATTTTAAAGTAAAATAGTTCAATCATTTACAATGATGCCTTTATATAAATTTATTATTATTATTACACTTGTATCATGCGGAGGTGGTGGTGGCGGTCCATCAGGTTCAAATAATATTGTGATACCTAACAATAATCCCTATCTATATGTTCCACCATCAGGAAAATCTAGAGATAATTGCATTTCAAGAAGCGCATCCAATACATGGTCAGAAGATTTTACTGATATTGAATTAGATAACTCAAAATGGTCATTTGACGAAGGATGCAACAACAATGGCGGCGGCTGTAATGGTAACAATGAATATCAAAACTATACATCTAACGATAAAGATAATTTATTTATTGAGGATGGGGTATTAAAAATACAACCAATAAATGAAGTAAATACTGGAAGTGATAATGTTACTCAAAACTATACTTCTGCAAAAATAATGACAAAGGATAAATTTCCGATTGAACTTAATAGTAGGGTTTCTATATGTTTTAGAGTTCCAGAGGGTACTGGTTTATGGCCTGCATTATGGATGTTACCTTTTGACAACAGCCCATGGCCAAGTGGTGGTGAAATAGATTTGATTGAAGCAAAAGGAAGAGCGTATTCAGTTGATGGCTCTCCAAGTCAATCTAATATAGTAAGCTCTGCAGTTCATTTTGGAACTCAATGGCCTGATAATAAATATATTGTAGGTGAATTTTATAGTTCAAATGAAAATACATTTCAGAATTATTTTCATTCAGTGACAATGATTTTTCAAGAAGATAAGATTGATTTATATATTGATGATGAAGCAACACCACATCTCACAATAAATCCTACTATATATCCATTAAATCAATACACATATCCTTTTAACCGACAATTTTACTTGATAATGAATGTTGCTGTTGGAGGTAATTTTGATGGCGGAAGGGTAGAAGCTTCAGAAATATGTATTGATGCAGAATGTTCAAATTTTGAAGCTGATCCTGATAAAAAAAGATTATTAATTGATTGGATAGAGTACGAAAAATTAAGATAGGCTATTTTTTTGAGAGTAATGAAACAATTTCAAGATGTTTAGAATTGGGAAATTGATCAAATAATTCTAAGTTTGTAATCTTATAATCTTTTAAATATTTAATATCTCTAACGTAAGACTCGGGTGAGCATGATATATAAATAATATTATCAAATTTATTTATAATCTTAATAACATTTTTTGATAAACCAGATCTAGGTGGGTCTACTAATATATGGCTAAAATTAAAATTAGATAATTTTATATCTTTCATTCTATTATATTTTTTTCCATCAATGAGTTCTGATACCTCTTCAGATGAAAGTCTTGCATGATATATATTATCGATATTGTTTTCTTTAATTGCCATATCAAGACACTCAACTGACTTTCTATTATTTTCTGTTGAAAAAACTTTGTTAAAGTACTCAGACAATGGAAGTGTAAATGTACCAACTCCACAATATAACTCTATCAAATCCTTGGGATTATTAATAAAAGATATAACTTTATTAATCATTTTAGGCAACAGAAATCTGTTTGGTTGATAAAAACAATTATCAGTTTGGAATATTTTTATTTTTTTTGAAGTTATAAAATCTTCAAGAAAAAAATTATTTGTTGCATATATTTGATTCTTTGCTCTAACAATAATATTTATATTTAATTTAGAAGCAATATTATCAATTCTATTTTGAAGCATTTCATCTATTTTTTGATGATAAACAAGTGTTACTAGAACTTTCCCTTGTGAATTAGACCTAAAATTAATTTGGAATAGTTTCTTTTTTATAGCTTTGGACTGATTGATTAGTTTTAAGAGTCTTGCCATAGTTTTTTGAATGGCAGTTGAAGCAAAATTAAATATATTTAAATATATTTTATTGCCTTTGTTATACATGACATATGAATCATTATTGAAAGAAAACTCACACCTAGCTCTAAAACCCGACGATGGACTTATATTTATTATTATATTTCCATGATAGTGATTGGATATATTTGATTTAAATGTCTCAAATTTATTCATGAGGTTATATAAATAACTTTGTTATTATCAAAACAATACCAATAAATAATATATTTAATATTAAAAAAAGAGCAATAACTTTCTTTAATGACAGATCATTTAAATCTTTATTTAGATCAGTTTTTTTTCTAATTCCAAAAAAAGAACCTATAATTCTATTAATCCACATAAAATATGAGCAAAATTATTAATATAACTAAATCAGCAGAGGAATATCTGGCTAAACTTATTCTTGATAAAAATGAAACCGATTTATCAATAAGGATATTTATTTCTGACCCCGGCACACCTAAAGCTGAAACTTGTTTGGCTTATTGTAAACCAGATGAGGCAATGCCTGATGATATGATTTTAAATCTTGATCTCATCAGTGTAAATATTGAAAAAAGAAGTGTGCCTTTTTTAAAAGACTGCATAGTTAATTTTGATAACGATACATTTGGAGGTCAGTTAACTATAAAAGCACCAAATGCAAGGCTTCCTAATATTTCACCTGATAGCCCTATAGAGGATCGTATTAATTACGTTATTTATAATGAAATTAATCCAATGCTTGAATCACATGGTGGCGAAGTCAGCTTGGTTAAATTTAATAGTAAAAATGAAGCTGTGCTTCAGTTTGGAGGAGGGTGCCAGGGCTGTGGTATGGTTGATGTAACCTTAAAAGATGGAATTGAAAAAACACTTATTGAACAAATTCCAGAAGTAAAATCTGTTATAGACCTTACAGACCATTCAATAGACGATAATGCATACTATAAATAGATATTTAAATTTCGCTTAAAGACACAATAATTCCAAAGTATGGATGATCAAACAAATATACCTGATCGCTAAAAACTCTCTGTTCCTTGTCTACGTATATAAACAAATCGTTATTAGTATTTCCTAAATACCCCTTTAGACTTATATGAATAAATCTTTTCTTATAAAACTTTATATAAAATCCGGAATCATTTTTAATATCTTTATAATGTAAGAATTGACTTGTCTCATAGTCTGGAATTGTTTGAATCCAAGATTTTGAATTTAAAAAAATTAATTTATTATCCTTTATTATATTTTTTTTCAATTTATTAAGAATATCTACGTTATTAGATTCCCTAAACCAAGTATTTGGGTATAGATCTAAGGAATTAATATCATTATTTAATATGCTAGATACATAATCAGATATATTTGAAAAATTACTAAATACGTTTAAATCCAAACTATCATCGTAAAGTTCAATGATATTTTTTGTAGGTATCTTTAAATAGGAATTAAAGGTCTCTGTTGTTTCTATATTTTTATATTTATATATAAGTAATTCAACTTTATATTCTTGTCCAAGCTCATAAGCATTTAGCCCAGTTGATATAATTAAACTTAAGATTAATATAATTTTATAAGATTTCATTTAATAACAGATTAACATTATTTCTTCTTAATTTAGAATCAGATTCATCAAGCTTGTATATAAATTTATTTTCTTTACTTAGGGTATAAAGATCGTTACTTTTTGTAATTAGAGTTATTAATTTGTTTAGAATCTTATTATCAAGATTTTTATCAAGATCAAAATTAGTATTTTTATTTGTAGACTTAATAGAATTTATACCCGTCTTCTCTATTCTTAGATTTATTTTTTTATTGCTAATTAAATTTATTGTTTCTTCAGGCATCACACCACATCTATCAATTAGATTCTTTTCAATATCTTCAATTTCTGCTAACGTGTTTGAGCTATCAATTTTTCTATAAATTTTTAATCTTTCTATTGGAGAAGGCAGATATGATGATTTGATATAAGCAGAATCAAAAAAATTAACCTCTGTTTTTTTATTTAATACTATCTGATCTGATGATGTTTTATTGATGGCTTCTTTTAACATTGATAAATATAAAGACATCCCAACGTTATCAACATGTCCGCTTTGCTTATCACCTAACATTTCACCACCACCTCTTAATTCTAAATCTTCTTGTGCAACAAGAAACCCCTCACCAAGATTTGAATTTCTTATAATTGAATCAAGTCTTGATCTTGAAATCTTTGGTATTTCAATATCAGGTATAAGAAAATAACAATAACCCTGTTTATCTGATCTTCCGATTCTTCCTCTTAGTTGATGAAGTTGTGATAATCCAAATTTATGAGAATTTATTATTATAATTGTATTTGCATTTGGTATATCCAAGCCCATCTCAACTATAGTTGTACAAATTAGTCCATCAATTCGACCATTAATAAACTCTGACATAACATGTTTAATTTCTTTTTTATTTAATTGCCCATGTGCGATTCCTAATTTAAAGTCAGGTAGTAGATGGTTAATTTCTTTTTTTATTGATGTCATCTTTTCAATATTATTTTGAACTATAAAGCACTGTCCACCTCGCGCTTTTTCTCTTACCAAAGCCTCTTTAACAAGTTGATTTGTTTGAATTTTAAGAAAAGATTTAATACTTAATCTATTAGAAGGAGCAGTTTGTAAGAATGAGAAATCTTTTAATCCAGAAAATACCATGTTCATCGTTCTTGGTATTGGTGTTGCTGATAGATATAAAATATGAATATTTTCTTGTTTATCTTTTACAAAGTTTTTCTGTTTGATTCCAAATTTATGTTCTTCATCAACAATTAAAAGACCAGTATCATTAAAATCTATTTCGTTATTAAAAACTATATGGGTTGTAATAAGAATATCTATATTATTAGAGTTGAAATCTTTTATTATTTTATCTTTAACATTTTTAGATACATATCTATTTAATTTTTTTATATTCACTCCAAAGTTTAAAAATCTCTTTAAAAATGAATCAAAATGCTGATCACATAATATTGTACTTGGTGTAATAACAACTGTTTGTTTATTTGAATTAACAGCTATAAAAGCGGATTTCATAGCTACTTCTGTTTTACCAAATCCAACATCACCACATAAGACTCTATTCATTGGTTTAATTAGTGATAAATCCTTTTTTATGGAATTAAATGCAGACTCTTGATCAGGTGTTTCAATATAGGGAAAATCTTTTTCAAAATCCTTTAAAGTTTTTGACTCAATCTTTAAGCTTTGCGCGCTTGATGATAATCGTCTTGATTCAACATCTAATATCTCTGCAGCATGATCCAAGGCTCTTTTTTTAGCTTTTATTTTTTTATTATTCCACTTAGCTGATGAGAGGGAATCAAGAACTATGTTAATTAAATTTTCTTTTTTATGATAACTTGTTAATTTATTAATATTATTTAACGGCACATAAAGATTTTCATTGTTAGCATAAATAATTTTTATATATTCATTGGGCCTATTATTTGCTTCAACGATCTCCAGACCATCATAAATACCTAGCCCATAGTTATCATGGATAACATAATCATTTTTCTTAAACTCTTGATCAATATCAATATGTCTTGATTGCTCATTTACATTTTTTTCAGTCTGTTTTGTATTGGTTATATTTTCATTATGAATTATGTATGCATTCATATCCTTTACAAACATAGGCCTGATAATATTATTTAACATGATATTAAAACTATCATCCATCTTAGATAACTTGTTAATTATGGTTGGTTTTGGAAATATATTTTTTTTAAATTTATCAAGCTGACTAGATGTCGATGTTAAAATTACATAATCATTTTTTAGTTGTCCTTTTCTATATTCTCCTATCAACTCATCGATAGAATCATATGGAATCTTGAAAACATCAGCTTTAATTGTTCTACACTTATTTATGAAGTCATTAATTTTTAGTGAATCTTGATATAGATCGCAGGGTTTAATTAATGGTCTGGTTGTATCTACTGACTCATCATTAAATCTATTTGATATAAATTTATTATATTCATCAATATTATTATTTAATTTGTTAAATTTTACATACTCATAATTGCTAAATAAATCAAAGAATGATGAAGTTTTATTAAAAAAGAATGGAAAATATATCTCTATACCCTCTGTACTGTTATGTTTTTTAATGTTTTGAAACATTGAACAATACCTTTCATCAATATCAGTAAAATATTGTCTCCAATTATCTACAAACATATTAACTGTCATATCATCTAGTGAAATAATATTGCCTTTAGATAAAGAAAAAGATTTAATTTTGTCAATAGATAGTTGTGTATCTACATCAAAAAATCTTATAGATTCTAAAATATCATCAAATATTTCAATTCGTAATGGATTACTATAAAGAGGGGTGTATATATCAATTATTCCTCCTCTTACGCTATACTCATTTATCTTTTCTACATTTGCTTTTTTCATATAATTTAATGATTCAACAACCTTAAGTAGATTAGCTAAAGATATTTTTTTACCAATTGAGAATTCACCCATTGATTGAAAGTTTTCCTTCCTTGGATACATATCAAACAAATTTTTTATAGAAGTTACTAGAATATGTTTATTTTGATTTGCGTTGATTATCTTAAAACGTTCTTTTGTTATTTGTTCAGGGATAGAAAAGTGATCATATGGAAGAATATCATTTTCTGGAAATACTAATATTTTCTCACTTTCCATTAATAAACTTAATTCATTATTGACATAAACTGCCTCGTTGTTGTCTTTAACTAGCAAGCATATTGATTTATCCGATTTATCAAAATCTTCTTTTAAAGAGTATGAAAAATTTTGATAATTATTATGTTTATTTTTGAGCATCTAGATGTGTATAATGAGGTCTTATTCTATCAATCAAAATATATTTTAAAAGAAATTATGAACATAAACTTTAGTAAAGATGATATCGCATTTAGAGATGAAATTAGAGAATGGTTGGCTAATGATTATCCAAAGCATGTGAAAGATAAAACTGACAATGGCATAGCGCTAACAAAAGATGATTTAACTGATTATCATAAAGCCTTATCAAAGAAGGGGTGGATGGGGTATAACTGGCCTGTTGAATATGGTGGAACGGGCTGGTCAGCAACTCAACTTTATATCTTTAATAAAGAATTTGGCCTAGCAGGCTGTCCTCCATTATTAGCTTTTGGTGTAAGTATGGTAGCACCCGTTATTTGGACATTCGGAAATGAAGAACAAAAAGAAAGATTTCTTCCAGATATTCTAGAATTTAACACTTGGTGGTGTCAGGGTTACTCAGAACCTGGATCAGGCTCGGACTTAGCTTCATTAAAAACTAAGGCAGTTCTTGAAAATGATCATTATATTGTTAATGGAGCTAAAACATGGACAACATTAGCACAAAATGCTGATTGGATTTTTTGTTTAGTAAGAACAGATAATAGTGGTATTAAACAAGAAGGGATTTCCTTCTTATTAATAGATATGAACACACCTGGAATTGAAGTTAAGCCAATTATTACAATTGATGGTGAACATGAAGTTAATTCAGTTTTCTTTTCTGATGTTAAAGTACCTGTCGAAAACCTTGTTGGAGAAGAAGGAAAGGGGTGGACTTATGCAAAATTCTTACTTGCCCATGAAAGGTTTGGTATAGCTTCTGTAGGCGCCTCTATGAGACAACTTAATAAACTAAAGGAAATTGTTTCAAAATTATCCAACTCTGAGCTACAAAAGAAAGTTAACGAACTTGAAGTATCACTCTCTGCATTAGAGATAACAGAGTTAAGATTATTATCTGCTTTAGAAAATGGAGGCCATCCAGGTGCTGAATCGTCAATATTAAAAATAAAAGGGACTGAAATGCAACAACATTTATCTGAACTATTTGTTGAAGCTTCTGGTGAGTACGCTGTGATGTACCCAGGCCCTCATGGTTATAACAGTAATGATAAACCTGCTGGTCCAGATTTTGCAGCAAATAGCCTTTCTGCATTTTTGAATTTAAGAAAAACATCTATTTACGGCGGTAGTAACGAAATACAAAAAAATATAATTTCTAAATATGTATTAGGAGTATAAGGATGGATCTTAATTACAGCGAAGAGCAAGTGATGCTTCGTGAGCAAATTCAAAAATTTTGTGAAACTGAATATGATTTTTATAAGCGAGAAGCAGTTGTAAAATCATCAGAAGATTTTGATCCAAAAGTGTGGCAATTATTTGCTGATCAAGGCTGGTTATCAATGCCATTTTCTGAGGATTCAGGTGGATTTGGTTTTGGCTCTATTGAACTATCAATTCTTTTTGAAGAATTTGGTAAGTCGTTAGTAATAGAGCCTTATTTAGCGACTATAGTGCTTTCTGGTTTGCTGCTTGATAAATCCCCATATGCTGATAAGAATAAACTTATTGATCAAATATGTGCAGGACAAATACATATATCATTAGCGTATGCTGAAGTAGATAAAGGTTATGACTATTTATCTGTAAACACAACTTTAAATGATGAGTTTTGTTTAAACGGTACTAAAACATTAGTTTTGAATGGAGCTAATGCAAATAAAATTATTGTCACATGTTCAAAAAATGATCAATTTGGAATTGCAATAGTTGATGCTGATGCTGAAGGTGTTTCTATAAATTCCTTTACTACAATAGACGGCCAATCTTGTGCAGAAATTTCATTCGAAAATACAAAGATTGATGAATCAGGATTAATAGTTACTGGCAGTGATGCAAAAAATCTTTTAAATGAAGTGATTAACCTTGCAACGTTATGTGTTAGTTCTGAAGCAGTAGGGTGTATGGAATCATGTTATTTAAAAACTGTTGAGTATACTAAAGGGCGTGAGCAGTTCGGTCAGCCCATTTCAAACTTTCAAGTCCTCCAACACAGAATGGTTGATATGTTTGTAGAAAGCGAACTTTCTAAATCATTATTATTTAAAGCTATGCTTGAGATAGATCTTGATTCAAATGAAAAATTTAAACATGTATCAGCACTTAAGGCTCATATTGGTAAATATGGTAAGTTATCAGCTCAAGATGCAGTTCAGCTTCATGGTGGTATGGGTGTAAGTGATGAGATGATGATTGGCCATTATTTAAAGAAAATGGTTGCTATAGATGCGCTTTTTGGAAATGCTGATTATCATTTAAAAAAATTTAGTAGCTAACAATATTTAGCAATTTAAATAAACTGCTTATAATCAATATATATGAATAATGATAAGGATATAAATTTTCAATCTACTGAAAGACAAAAACGTATTTTGCCTGAAGACTCATTTGGTGATTGGAAATGGCGGGAAGCACTAGCAGAGTCGATGGTACCATTGATAGGTTCCCTCTACAGAAGTGGTATTAACATAATGATATATGGTAAATCATTGGTAAATGAGTCTCCTGTTTCAATTATGAAAGCACATAGATTTGCTCGACAATCAGATAATAATGAGCTGAGTGAGCTTGAAACATACCCAATTATAAAAGCTATAAGCTCTTTAAAAATTAAAGATTGTGAAATTGATGTAGGTGAGCTAGCTGTTAAATGTCCATTTTTTGATGAAATTAAAAACGATAGTGCAAATCTATCAGATTTCATTAACAAAGAATTGATATCAGTCATTAATAAAGATTCTAATAGGCCTAAAAATCCATCTCATATAGTTCTATATGGATTTGGAAGAATAGGAAGGTTAGTTGCAAGAATGATGACACAGTCTACAGGTCCAGGTAATTATTTTAGATTAAAGGGAATTGTTATCAGAAAAGCATCTGATGATGATATATATAAGAGAGCAAGTCTTTTAACAAGAGACTCTGTTCATGGAACTTTCGATGGAACTGTAAGAGTAGATGAAGAAAATTCAACTCTTGTAATAAATGGTAATCCCGTAAAAATAATTTATGCGTCTAGTCCAGCAGATGTTGATTACTCAGATTATGGTATTTTAGACCCTATAGTAATTGACAATACTGGGGTTTGGAGAGAAGAAAAAGATCTATCAGCTCATATAAAATCAGGTGCTTCAAAAGTAATACTAACAGCCCCAGCAAAAGGGAATATAAAAAATATTGTTTATGGCATTAATGATCAAATACTCAATGATAATGATCAAATTATATCAGCAGCCTCATGTACAACTAATGCGATAGTACCAGTGCTAAAGTCAATAAACGATGAATATTCTATTAAAGGTGGACACATAGAGACCGTTCATTCTTATACTAATGATCAAAATTTAATAGATAATTTTCATAAAGGCGATCGTAGGGGCAGAGGAGCTCCACTTAACATGGTTATAACCACAACTGGAGCTGTAAAAGCAGTTGCCAAAGCTTTACCAGACCTAGAGGGAAAGTTAACTGGTAATGCCATTAGGGTTCCTACACCAAATGTAAGCTTGGCCATTCTATCTTTAGCCCTTGGTAAAGATGTTACAACAGAACAGGTTAATGATTATCTAAGATCTATAGCTTTCCATTCAAAATATAGAGAAATAATTGGATACGTCAATTCTCCAGAGGTTGTTTCAACAGACTTTTACTCGAGTCCATTTGCAACAATTATTGATTCTCATGCCACTATAACAAGCGGCAATAGAGTTACTCTATATTGTTGGTATGACAATGAATATGGATATTCAAAACAGGTTATTGGATTAGCTAAAAGAGTAGCTAAAATTAACTTACCAAGATTACCTAAACCAATTAGTTAAAAGCGTAGAATCAAAACTACTTTAGTTTTATAATTCTATTGTTTTTTAATAGTTTTAATTAGCAACTTTATAAATGCGCACATTATAGTGATAAAAATATCAAAAGGCCTAGATCTGCCAATTTCGGGTGTACCAAAAAAAACTGTTTCTGACGAACCTAATTCATCCTCAGTTTCTTTATTAGGCAATGATTTTATAGGAATGAAACCAACTATGATGGTCAAGGAAGGCGATCATGTAAAAGCCGGTCAAAACATTTTTGAAGATAAGAAAAACCCAGGTATTTTTTATAGCTCTCCAGCAGGCGGCACAATTAAATCAATAAATAGGGGAGATAAAAGAAAATTCTTGTCCGTTGAAATTGATATATCTAAAAATGAAGATTTTAAAGTTTTTGAAATGGATGGCTCATTAGAAACAATTAAATCCTCAATAATTTCTTCAGGTTTATGGAATGCATTTAGAACTAGACCATTTAATAGAACACCATCACCAAACAAATCTCCTAAAGCTCTCTTCATTAATTGCTGCGATACAAATCCACTTTGTGCTGATCCATATGAAATTATTAAATATGATAAGGATTTATTTGATAATGGTCTGAATCTTATTCAAATGTTATTTGATTGCGATATTCATTTAAGTTATCAAAAATATGATTTTGATACGTCTAATTCAAATATTAACTATCATCAATTTCAAGGACCACATCCAGCTGGACTAAGCAGTACCCATATATCAATGATCGATCCTGTCAATATCAATAAAACAGTTTGGACTATAAATTATCAAGATATTATCTCTCTCGGGTATTTAAAAGCTAATAAAAAAATTAGAACACACAAAATTATTAGTCTAGCTGGTCCAGCAGTCCATGAGCCTTCTTTATTAAAAGTTAGGATATGTGGAAATATTGATGAAATTACTGCTGGTAAAATCAATAATGGATCAAGAATTATATCTGGTTCTGTGCTTCATGGTCACTCGGCTGAAGGTGTTATGAATTATCTTGGATTTTATGATTCTCAAATCTCTGTAATACCCGATGAAGTTAACGAAATATTTATGAACTGGTTAATGCCAGGTACTAATCTGCATTCAAAGTTAAATGTTTTTATATCGACTTTCATGAAACCTAATAAATTTATTTTTAATACATCAATGGGAGGGGGGGATAGATCGATTGTGCCAATTTCCTCTTATGAAGAAGTATTACCTATGGATATCTTAGCTACACAATTATTAAAGTCACTTGTCGTAGGTGATATAGAGATGGCAATTGATTTAGGAATGCTGGAGTTAATTCCTGAGGATTTAGCATTATGCTCATACGTTTGTCCAAGCAAATATGATTATTCCTCAATATTAATGGATAACCTTAATAAGTTATATCTAGAACTATGAAATTTTTAAGAAATTATTTAAATAATGTCAAACCTAGTTTTATAGGTGAGGGTAAATATAGTAAGTGGTTTCCTTTATTTGATGCTTTTGAGAATCTATTCTTCTCATATGGTAAACAAACAAAAAATCCTATTCATGTAAGAGATGCAGTAGATATTCAAAAAATAATGGTAACTGTATGGTTGGCTACATTTCCAGCTATGTTTTTTGGTATGTATAACTTAGGCGCTAACTCACTAGAATATCTTGACTCAATTGGTCAGCAGAATACAGGAGATTGGCATCACTATTTTGTTAATATTGTTGGCTATGACTCAACCAGTTTCTTTAATAAAATTTGGTTCGGTGCTTGTTACTTTTTACCTATATATTTTGTAGTTTTTGCTGTTGGTATTGCATGGGAGGCGTTGTTTGCAATTGTTAGAAAACATGAAATTAACGAAGGTGCTTTTGTATCAACAGTTCTATTTTCTTTAAGCTGTCCACCAGATATACCTTTATGGCAGGCAGCGATGGGTATATCATTTGGCTTAGTAATAGGAAAGGAAATATTTGGTGGAACAGGTAAGAATTTTTTAAATCCAGCTCTTACAGGAAGAGCTTTTTTATATTTTGCTTATCCTGCACAAATTTCCGGTGATAAAGTTTGGGTTGCAGGAATTTCTGACTATAACATCATTCCTGAAGGTTATAGTGGAGCTACTGCTCTTGGAGTTGCTGCAGAAAATGGTATGTCTGGAATTACAAACTCATATACATGGCTTGATGCTTTCTTAGGCAATATACCTGGATCAGTAGGAGAAACATCTATTATTGCTATTTTAATAGGTTTGGTAATTTTACTAGTAACAAAAGTTGCCTCCTGGAGAATTATTATAGGTACATTTGTTGGTATGATTTTGATGTCATCTTTATTAAATTTTGTTGGTTCTGATACTAATCCAATGTTTGCTATACCATGGTATTGGCATGCAGTTATAGGAAGTTATGCTTTTGGACTAGTTTTTATGGCAACAGAACCAGTTTCTGGGTCANGTACAAATCTTGGTAGAATAATATATGGTTTAGTAATAGGCGTTACAGTTATTCTTATACGAGTAATTAATCCAGCATTTCCTGAAGGGATGATGTTGGCTATTTTATTCGCAAACCTATTAGCGCCAGTAATTGATCATATGGTAGTAATGTCAAATATTAAAAAAAGAAAGGTTTTATCTAATGAATGAGTCTATTACGAAAACTATAGGTGTAGCTTTTGCTGTGTGTCTTGTATGTTCTTTAATAGTCTCATCTGCAGCGGTAAGTCTTAGGGATCAACAAAAAGAAAATAAATTAAATGACAGAAGAATAAAAATTCTTAAAGTAGCAGAAATATATAATCCAAATAAACCAATTGCTGAACAATTTAAAGAACTAGAATCTAGATTTGTAGATTTTGATTCTGGTCAGATCTATACAGAATATAATAATTTTAATATTGATGATTATGATCAGATTCTTGTAACCAAAGATCCAAAACTTTCATCGAAGGTACCATCCTCAGAAGATATTGCAGTTATCAAGAATAGAGAAAATGTCGGAAAGATTTATATTTTAAGAGACGATCTTAATGCCATAGATAAATTGATCTTACCGATAAGGGGTTATGGGTTATGGGGAACTTTGTATGGTTATATTTCTATTGAAAATGATTTTAATACCATATCCGGTATTGAATTTTATGATCATAAAGAAACTCCTGGGCTAGGAGCTGAAGTTGATAATCCTAAATGGAAATCTTTATGGAAAGGAAAGAAAATATACATAGATGATGATGTAACATTTAAAGTCATTAAAGGTAAGGTTGATAATGGCGACAAACTAGCACTCTACAAAGTTGACGGATTGTCAGGTGCAACTATNACAAGTAGAGGTGTTTCCAATATGGTTGAATACTGGTTTGGAGATTCTGGATATTCAGCATTATTAAGAGAACTAGATTATGAATCTTAAAAGTTATAAAGATGTAATAATAAAACCTCTAGTTGAAGAGAATCCAATAACGCTTCAAATACTTGGTATATGTTCAGCCTTNGCTGTTACAAATAACCTNTCTGTTACTCTTGTNATGTGTGTTGCTGTTACAAGTGTTATATCTTTTTCAAACCTTTTTATATCTATTATAAGAAATTATATTCCATCAAGTATCAGAATTATTGTGCAAATGACAATAATTGCCTCATTAGTGATAGTGGTTGATGAATTATTAAAAGCCTATGACTATGAGACTAGTAAAAAGCTTTCAGTTTTTGTTGGTTTGATAATAACTAATTGTATAGTTATGGGAAGAGCAGAAGCATTTGCTATGAAAGAAAAACCTCTTTTAAGCTTCTTAGATGGTCTTGGAAATGGATTGGGTTACAGTCTTATACTTATTGGAGTTGCAACAATAAGAGAGCTCTTTGGTGCTGGAACATTGTTTGGTTATGAAATNCTTCCATTAACATCAAATGGTGGTTGGTATATGGGTAATAACTTACTACTACTACCACCAAGTTCATTTATTATCATTGGTTTATTTATATGGTTTATAAGAGCCATTAGACCCAATCAAGTTGAAGAAGATGATTTTGAATTATCAGATCATTCCACATCTCCAGATTTAAATAAAAGAGAGTTAAATGTTTGAACATTATTTAAATATTTTTATCACTACTGTATTTATTGAAAATATTGCATTATCTTTATTCCTTGGAATGTGTACTTTTATAGCTATTTCAAAAAAAATAGATGCTGCATTTGGTCTAGGAATTGCTGTGATTGTTGTTTGCTTAATAACAGTGCCTTTAAATAATCTTATTTATAACTATATATTAAGAGAAGATGCATTAACTTGGCTTGGTATAGAAGGTACGAATTTAGAATTCGTTGAATTAATAAGCTATATAGGCGTCATTGCTGCAAGCGTTCAGATACTTGAAATGTTTCTAGATAAGTATGTGCCAGCTTTATATAATGCATTAGGGCAATTTTTGCCCTTAATAACAGTGAATTGTGCAATATTAGGAGCATCATTGTTTATGGTTGAAAAAGACCTTCTTTTTTCTGAAAGTATTGTTTATGGTTTTGGTGCTGGTTTTGGTTGGGCTTTTGCAATAGTTGTTTTAGCTGGTATCAGAGAAAAATTAAAATACTCAGATATACCAGAAGGNTTAAAAGGTCTTGGTATGACTTTTATTATCGTAGGTCTTATGAGTTTTGGGTTTATGTCATTTGGAGGAATTTCACTTTAAATATGAATATTGATTTAATTTTGGGCGTTGCATCTTTTAGCGGAATAATTTTACTACTAGTTCTAGTTATTATATTTGCTAGATCTAAATTGGTATCAACAGGTAATGTTTCTATAGAAATTAATGGTGATGCTGCAAATCCTATTGTTGTTGAAGCGGGTTCCAAATTACTACAAACTCTTGCTGATAATAATATTTTTTTAGCGTCGGCGTGCGGTGGTGGTGGGACCTGTAGTCAATGTAAGTGTCAAGTATTAGATGGTGGTGGTTCCATTCTAGCAGCTGAAGAATCTCATTTTAACTCTTCAGAACAAAAAGATGGCTGGAGACTTTCTTGTCAAGTTCCAGTAAAGAATGATTTNAAAATTAATGTTCCTGAGGATGTTTTTGGCGTCAAGGAATGGGAATGTGANGTTATTTCTAATGAAAATGTTGCAACTTTTATAAAAGAATTAATATTGAAATTGCCCGATGGAGAAATTGTAGATTTTAGAGCTGGAGGATATGTCCANCTTGAGGCTCCAGCATANGAAATTGATTATAAAGATTTTAATATTGAAACAGAATATCAGGAAGACTGGAATAGATTTAAAATTTGGGATAATAAATCATTTACAAATGAGCCTGTCATAAGAGCTTATTCAATGGCAAATTATCCTGAAGAGAAAGGAATAATTAAATTTAATATTAGAATTGCCTCGCCGCCTCCTGGTCAAGATGTACCACCAGGCTTGATGTCATCTTGGACATTTGGTCTTAAACCAGGTGATAAGGTTAAAGTTTTTGGTCCATTTGGAGAATTTTTTGCTAAAGAGACTGAATCAGAAATGGTCTTCGTTGGTGGGGGTGCAGGAATGGCACCAATGAGATCGCATATATTTGATCAGCTATTAAGAATCAACACCAATAGAAAGATTACCTTTTGGTATGGGGCTAGAAGCTTAAAAGAAATGTTCTATGTTGATGAATTTAACGAATTAGCAAATAAATATGAAAACTTTGAATGGCATGTTGCGTTATCAGACCCCTTACCAGAAGATGACTGGGATGGAGATACTGGTTTTATACATAATGTTTTATATGAAAATTATTTAAAATCTCATGAGTCGCCTGAGGACTGTGAATATTATATGTGTGGCCCACCAATGATGAATAAAGCAGTTATTGATCTTCTTATTAATCTAGGTGTTGAGCCAGAAAATATAGCACTCGATGATTTTGGTGGTTAACTAAACNAAGTCGTGTCACGTTATTTTATATCTAAAATAATTGCGCTCATCGCTGGGTTCTCATTACTTGTAATAGCTTTAGTTCATAATAATAATTCAATCTATACGATAGATGGAAAAGCTTATGGAACAACATGGTCGATATCATCAACTGAATATATAAGCGATAACCATAAAGAAGAAATAANATTAATTATAGATAGAATAGACAATATAGCTTCTAATTATAAAAATGATTCTGAGATAGCCTTAATAAATAAGAACTATAAAAAATATCAATTTATTTCTCCTGATTTATTTAATATATTAACTATTGCGAAAGATGTAGAAGATATATCAGAAGGTTATTTCAACATTATGCTTGGTAAAATATCAAGTAATCTTGGGTTTTCACCTACTTTTGGTGAAACCCTGGTTCAAGAAAAGAACTCATCATACAGGTTAATTGAGAAAAATTTTTCATTACAGAAATCTTCCTCTAATTGGTTTGATTTATCTTCTATTGCAAAAGGGTATGCGGTTCAGAAAATTCATAGCTACCTGATTATTAATAATTTTAACAATCATATAATCGATATAGGAGGTGAGATAATAATTAATGGGTCAAANTATGATAATTCATGGACAATAGGCATTCAGAATCCCGTTTCAANTTACAATGATGCTAAAGTCATNATCAATAATTCAAGTAATAACTTTTTAGCGATAGCAACTTCAGGAGAGTATAGAAACTATAAATCTGATAATAATGGAAATAAAGTTTCTCATACAATCAATCCTGATACTTTAAAGTCAATCAATAATAATACTCTATCAGTTACTGTAGTTCATGAGACGTCTGCAACATACGCAGATGCCTTAGCTACAGCTTTTAATGTTATGGGNTCTGATCGTGCTATTAGAATATCAAATAAATACAATATAGCCATAATGATAATTATTAATGATTTAAAACCTTGTCAAAGACTGAATAGGTTGTTGTGCTATCAAGAAGAAATTATATATTCAGATAAATGGTATGATTTGAATCTATGAGTGAAGCTATTTTAGCATTTTTAATAATAACCATATCTTTTATAGGCATATCTATTGGTTTAATTATTAAGAATCAACCAATTAAAGGTTCATGTGGAGGGATGGCTAACCTTAAAGAGGGCGCAGAATGCCAAATTTGCGGTAGGTCAGATCCTACCGCTTGTGATAATNAAAATTGATTCATCGTATTGTCTTCGCCNGCAGCTTTTAAAGCAGCATCACCTGCAAAATATTCTTTATGATCATCACCCATATCTGAACCTGACATGTTTTGGTGCTTAACACACGCAATACCTTCTCTAATTTCTTTCCTTTGAACGTTGGCAACATATCCAAGCATTCCCTCAGAGCCAAAATATTCTTTAGCCAGATTATCAGTTGAAAGAGCAGCTGTGTGATATGTAGGAAGTGTAATTAAATGATGAAAAATACCAGCTTCTTTAGATGCATCAGCCTGAAATGTTCTTATCCTATTATCAGCCTGAACAGCTAGTTCAGTTTCATCATATTTCTCATTCATTAGGTCTTCACGATCATATGCAGATAGGTCTTTTCCTANTTCATACATTGAATCATATACTTGTTGTCTAAAATTCAACGTCCAATTAAATGAGGGGCTATTATTGTAGACAAGTTTTGCATTAGGAATAACTTTTCTTATTTTCTTCATCATTCCNCCTATTTGACCTATATGAGGCTTTTCAGTTTCTATCCATATTAAATCAGCTCCATTTTGAAGGCTTGTAATTGAATCAAGAATACATCTATCTTCCCCAGTACCTTCTCTAAATTGNTAGAGATTTGAAGGTAATCTTTTAGGTCTAACAATCTTACCTTGTTGGCTAATCATTACATCACCATGTTTCATATTTTCATCTGTAATGTCATCAACATCTAAAAATGAATTATATTGATCGCCCAAATCACCTTCTTCATTTGTTATAGCGATTTGTTTTGTAAGACCAGCTCCTAATGAATCAGTTCTGGCAACTATGACCCCATTGTCAACACCTAACTCTAAAAAAGCATATCTGACTGCATTAATTTTTGCTAAAAAATCAGCATGAGGTACTGTAACTTTACCATCTTGATGTCCACATTGTTTTTCATCAGAAACTTGATTTTCAATTTGAATTGCGCAAGCTCCTGCCTCAATCATCTGTTTTGCCATTAAATATGTAGCTTCTTCGTTACCAAAACCTGCATCTATATCTGCAATTATGGGAACTACATGTGTTTCAAAATTATCAATCTTATCTTGAATTTCAGATTTATCAGAAGCAGAGGCTTTATCTAGATCTCTAAAAAGTCCACCCAATTCTCTAGCATCAGCTTGTTTTAAAAATGTATACAGTTCGTTTATTAAACTAGCTACTGATGTTTTTTCATGCATGGATTGATCTGGGAGTGGTCCAAATTGTGATCTTAATGCAGCAATCATCCAACCTGACAAATAAAGATATTTTCTTTTGTTCGTGCCGAAATGCTTTTTTATAGATATAAGCTTTTGTTGCCCTATAAAGCCATGCCAACATCCTAATGACTGTGTATATTGAGAAGTATCATTATCATAACTTTTCATATCAGCTCTCATGATATCTGCAGTATATTTGGCTATATCAATTCCAGTTTTAAAATGATTTTGTAATCTCATCCTAGCAACATACTCAGGATTAATTGAGCTCCAGTTAGAGGTATCCATTTCTGGAATAGAGCTAGCAGTTTCAATATTTTTATTAAGTTTTGTCATAACATTTCCCTATTAATGTAGTGAAGTAAATAATAATAATTACAATCTGTCAATATAGTATTAATTGCTTAGTTATAAGGATTTTTTATGTAGTTAAACTACACATTTAATAAGATTATAGTTTTTTTGAGAGGCCGATATAGTTTGCAGGAGTAAGGGTTAACAGTTTTTTCTTAGCACTTTTAGAAATCTCAAGATTAGATACAAATAATTTATAAGCACTTTCATCAATTTTGGTTCCTCTTGATAAGGATTTCAGCTTTTCATAAGCTTCTTCATAGCCTTCGTATCTCATGACTGTTTGAACAGCCTCAGTTAGGACTTCCCAGTTATTATTTAGTTCATTTTTAATATATTTTTTGTTTGGATCAACTTTCTTTAGACCGTTCAAGATAGAGATAATTGCTACTTGCGAATAACCAAAGGATAAACCTATATTCCTTAGCACAGTGCTATCAGAGAGATCTCTTTGTAATCTTGATTTAGTTAACTTATCAGCAAAGAAATTATTTAATGCATTTGCAATTCCAAAATTACCTTCAGCATTTTCAAAATCAATAGGATTTACCTTATGCGGCATCGTGGANGATCCAACTTCCTTTGTATCTATTTTTAAAGCAAATATTTCATTAGATATATAAATCCACATGTCTTGACTTAAGTCTATAAGAATATTATTTATTCTTGACATGGAATGGATCATTTCAGCTATCCAATCATGTGGTTCAATTTGAGTAGTAAGGTTATTTTGGTCAATCTTAAAGGTTCTTATAAAAGATTTATTAAACTTAGGCCAGTTAATCTTATTGTTCGCTATATCAAATGTATGATAGTTGCCAGTTGCACCACTAAATTTAGCTAATGGTTTAATGTTTTTTAATATTTTTAATTCACGATCAATTCTAGAAATATAAACTTTTATTTCTTTTCCTATTGTAGTNGGTGAGGCTGCCTGGCCATGAGTTCTAGCTAAAAAAGNTATATTATTCCATTTTCTNGAATATGATTTTAAATCTTTATTTAATTCAAATATTTTCTTATATTGAAGNCTAACNCCTTCTTTAATCATAATTGCATATGCTAAGGAATTTATATCTTCGCTAGTTAAACCAAAATGAATTAAATGTGTATATTTTNATAATACCTTATCTTTTTTAAAGAAATTACTTATAAAGTATTCGATAGCTTTAACATCATGGTTGGTTTCTCTCTCAATCGCTTTTATTTTGATTACATCCTTATCATTAAAATCTGATTTAAAAGCTAATAATTTATTCTTTAATGGGTTAGTTAACTTCATGAAATAATTAGGGTATTTATCACATAGGTAGATAAACCAATCTATTTCAATATTAAATCTTGTTTGTATGAGTGCGTGTTCAGAAAAGCATGAACGTATATCTGGTATTTTTGATGCGTACCTGCTGTCTAGTGGAGAAATATTGTTATGTTCAAATTTCATGAGATATTCTATCATTTATTAAATATTTTTATAATTATCTTATTATAAGGTTGTCGAAATAATGCCTCCACCTAAACAAATATCGTCATTATAAAATACAGCGGATTGTCCTGTTGCCACACCCCTAATTTCTTCATCAAAAATCACTTTGTAAGTCTCATTATCAAAATAAATTTTACAAGCTATTGGTTCATGTTGGTGTCTTACTTGTAGTAAGCAATTAAATGGATATTTAAGTTCCTCATCATTAATCCATGATATTGAGCTACATTCAAGACCTTTGCTAAAGAGCAGTTTATTATCAACCCCTTGACATACATATAATTCATTTTTGCGTATATTTTTATCAAATACATACCATGGAAGGTCATTCTTACCTTTTATGCCCCCTATATTAAGGCCTTGCCTTTGACCTTTTGTATATAAGGTAGCCCCATTATGTTGTCCTATTAATTCATTATATTCATCATATATATTACCTTTAGCTAATTTAATAAATCTTCCTAAGAAGTCCTTCATATTTTTTTCACCTACGAAGCAAATACCAACTGAATCTTTTTTTGTAGAAACGCTTAATTTTAATTTTTTGGCAACATCTCTTACTTCATTTTTTAAAAGATTTTCTAATGGAAATAGACATTTTTTAAATTCTGACTCTTTAACTTCGTGAAGAAAATATGTTTGATCTTTATCGAGGTCCTTCGCCCTGCAAAGATATAACTTATTTTTTATTTCTTTTAATGATGCATAGTGTCCTGTTGCAATGTAATCAGCACCAATTGTTAATGCATAATTTAAAAAAGATTTAAATTTTATTTCTTTATTACATAACACATCTGGATTTGGCGTTCTTCCTGCCTTATGCTCACTTATGAATTTTTTAAAGACCATATCCCAATAATCATCAGAAAAATTTGCTTTATGCAGTGGTATATTTAATTTATCACAAACTTCAGAAGCATCAGCAAAATCAACTTCTGATGTGCATTCTTCACTTGCTTCATTTTGCCAATTTTGCATAAATAATCCTATTACTTTGTATCCTTGTTGTTGGAGTAAATATGCTGAAACAGAGGAATCAACACCACCTGACATACCTACAACAACTTTTTTGTTCGATTTTGTCATAATTTTAAATACATACAAAAATTAATAATAAGGAGTATAATAATCACCTTTTTTAACTGCAAACTGTTATTTTACAGGCTTTAATATTCTATGACTTATAAAAATATAAAAATTCCAAAAAAGGGTACAAAGGTATCATTTAAAGATGGAAAGCTACTTGTACCTGATAATCCAATAATCCCATATATAGAAGGTGATGGTATAGGTATTGATATTACGCCACCTATGATAAGCGTCGTTAATGAAGCTGTAAAAATTGCATATAATGGCAAAAGAAAAATTGAATGGATGGAGGTCTACTGTGGCGAAAAGGCAACACAGGTGTATGATAAAGATACTTGGCTTCCGGAAGAAACAATTGAGGCTCTTAAAGAATATATCATAAGCATCAAAGGTCCTCTAACAACACCAGTTGGTGGTGGTATAAGGTCGTTGAATGTTTCATTAAGACAGATGTTAGATCTATATGTATGTCTTAGACCTATAAGATATTTTGATGGTGTTCCATCACCAGTAAAAAGACCACAAGATGTTGATATGATAATTTTTAGAGAAAATTCTGAAGATATATATTGCGGTGTTGAATTTGAAGGAAACTCAAACGAATCAAACAAACTTCTTAGTATATTAAAAACTAAATTTAATGTTACAAAAATAAGATTTGAGGAAAATGTTGGAATTGGTATTAAGCCTATTTCTGAAAAAGGTACGACTAGGTTGATAAAAAAGGCAATAGATTATGCAATTGATAATAATAGATCGTCCGTAACTCTAGTACATAAGGGCAATATCATGAAATATACTGAAGGGGCTTTTAGGGATTGGGGCTATGAAATTGCTAAGAGAGATTATGGTGGAGTTGAAATAGATGAAGGTCCATGGCAAGAAATTATAAATCCTAATACTAATAAAAAAATTGTAATAAAGGATGTTATTTGTGATGCTTTTTTGCAGCAAATACTTCTAAGGCCAACTGACTATGATGTTATAGCTACAATGAATCTTAATGGTGATTATATTTCAGATGCCCTAGCGGCGATGGTAGGGGGAATTGGAATAGCTCCAGGAGCAAATATTTCAGATAACTATGCTATCTTTGAGGCAACTCATGGTACGGCTCCAAAGTATGCAGGTAAAAATCAAGTCAATCCAGGAAGTTTAATACTATCTGCTGAAATGATGTTGAGACATATGTCATGGTCCGAGGCAGCTGATCTCCTAATTAAGTCTATGGATAGGACTATCGCTGCAAAAAAGGTTACATATGATTTTGCAAGAATGATGGATGATGCAGATAAAGTTTCATCATCAGGTTTTGCAGATGAGATGATTAAGAGAATGTAATGTATATATTATCGAAAGATAATAAAGATAATATTTCTTCAGATTCAGGTATATTAATATTAGAACAAGAACCTGAAGTTAAAGAACCACCTTCATATCAAGTTATTTTGATAAATGATGATTACACACCAATGGAATTTGTTGTTTTTGTTTTGCAGACTGTTTTTGGACATAATCATCAAAAATCAACTGAAATAATGATGCAGGTTCATACAAAAGGTAAGGGTGTTTGTGGTATATTTTCTAAAGAGATAGCAGAAATGATGTCATATGAAATTAACACTATGGCAAAAGATCATGGCCATCCATTATTAAGTGAAATTGAACCATTAAAAGATTGAAATGTTTAGTAAAGAATTAGAATTATCTATAGCCACATTATTTGATAAAGCTCATGAAGCTAACATCCAATATATAACTGTTGAACATTTGTTGCTGATGATATTAAATGATTATGACGTTAAAGATTTCTTTAAATCAGAGAACATAAACATCGAAAATATAACGAGTGATTTAAATGATCACATAAAAGAAACAGCTGTATCAAAAATCGACCAACAAAAACCAGTTCAACCAACCCTTGGCTTTCAAAGAGTTCTACAAAGATCAGTATTCCATATTCAATCTGCAGGGAAAGGTGTTGTAAAACCTATAAATATTTTAGTAGCTATTTTTTCTGAAAAAGAATCTCATTCAGTATTTTTGTTAAATAAATTTAAACTAACTAGACTTGATGTAGTTACTTATCTTTCACATGGTGCAAAAGAAACCAAGCAAGAAACTCAAGATCAAACTATTGGTGATATTAATGAAAATGTTGAGCCAACAAAAGAAAATGATTTTTTAATTAATTTAAATAATCAAGCGGTTAATAATAAAATTGATAAAGTCATTGGAAGAAAAAAGGAAATAGAAAGGCTTGTCCAGATTCTATCAAGAAGGAATAAAAATAATCCACTTTTGGTTGGTGAATCGGGGGTTGGTAAAACTGCAATTGCTGAGGGTCTAGCCTATTTAATATCAAAAAAAGAAGTGCCATCGATTTTAGAAAATACAATAGTCTATTCCTTGGATATAGCTTCGTTAATAGCTGGTACAAAATACAGGGGCGATTTTGAAAAACGTTTAAAGGATGTTTTAAAATTTTTATCAAATAAAGATAAACCAATTCTTTTCATAGATGAAATTCATACGATTATTGGAGCTGGATCAACTTCAGGTGGCTCATTAGATGTATCAAATATTTTAAAACCAATTCTTGGAAAAGGGCAGATTAGGTGTATTGGGTCTACAACATTTCAGGAATATCGTGGAATTTTTAATCAAAACCAAGCCCTATCAAGAAGATTTCAAAAAATTGATGTGGTTGAGCCTTCCTTTGATGAATGTGAAGAAATATTAAATGGAATAAAAGAAATCTATGAAAGTTACCATGATGTTAAATATTCCCAAGAATCAATTAAATCTTCAATAGAGCTGTCTTCTAAATATATAAATGATAGATATCTTCCTGATAAAGCTATTGACGTTATCGATGAAACTGGTGCATTACTTAATATTAATAGAAAAAATAATAAAATTATAAATGTTAATAAAACTGATATAGAAGTAACAATCTCTAAGATAACAAAGATTCCTGAACAGTCGATCACTAGCAACGATAAAAAGAATCTCAAAAATATCGAAGATAATCTTAAAAGAGTTATTTTTGGTCAGGATAAAGCTGTTCAAACATTATCAAATGCTATAAAACTTTCAAGAGTAGGACTGAGAGATGAAAATAAAACGATAGGCTCATTTCTATTTACAGGTCCTACTGGTGTTGGTAAAACAGAAATTTCTAAACAATTATCTGAAATATTAGGCATAGATTTGCTTAGATTTGATATGAGTGANTATATGGAANGNCATACNGTNTCTNGNNTNATNGGNGCNCCACCAGGATATGTTGGTTTTGATCAAGGAGGGCTCTTAACTGAAGCGATTGTTAAGTCTCCCCATTGTGTGCTGTTGTTAGATGAGATTGAAAAAGCTCATCCTGATATATTTAATATCCTTTTACAAGTAATGGATGCTGGTGTATTAACAGATAACAATGGAAGAAAATCAGATTTTAGAAATGTAATATTGATAATGACAACTAATATTGGAGCAGAACTTCTAACTAAAAGAAATATAGGATTTGCAGAATCATCTAACGAATCTGANGCAATGAATTCATTAAATAAATTATTTTCNCCTGAATTTAGAAATAGGCTAGATGAAACAATACAGTTTAATTATTTAGATAAGAATGTAATCTTATCAATAGTTGATAAGTTTCTTACTAAACTTCAAGCTCAATTAGATAAAAGAAATGTGGAAATTGGTTTATCTAAAAAAGTTATCAATTGGATTGCAAAAAATGGCTATGATAAAGAAATGGGCGCAAGACCAATGGAAAGGTTTATTTCACAAAATATTAAAAAACCATTAGTTGATAAACTACTTTTTGGTAATTTAAAAAGTGGTGGTCTTATTAAGATTGATTTAGTAAATGGTAAATTAAAATTTTCCGACAATAAAATTAAGGCTAAGGTTTAGACTTCTACCTTCCTCTAAATGTAATCCTNCCAACTGAAAGATCATAAGGAGTCATCTCAACTTTTACCTTATCTCCAGTTAAAATTCTGATGTAATGTTTACGCATCTTCCCTGAAATATGAGCCGTAATTATATGATCGTTCTCTAACTTAACTTTAAATTTAGTATTAGGAAGGGTCTCAATTACCTCTCCCTCGAATTCAAGTTGATCTTCTTTTGACATATGTGCATTTTAAACTAAATAAACCATGAATGTAATTTATATANGCTTTAAAAAAANCTATATAATCGATGGATATGAAAAAAANAAAGATANTCTCAGCTTTTATAATTATTTTTATTTTAAACTCATGTGGTGGTGGAAGTTCTGCACCATTTGAATTGATATTACCATCAACTTCGGCGATTTCACTTAATGAAGACAACCCATATACATCTACAATTACTGGATCTACAAATTACAAATCTAATATAAAATATGAGATTTTAACTTCAACAATCAATGGAACATCAGAATTATCAACAACTGGGAATTATAACTATGTTCCTAATCAAGATTTTTTTGGAAATGATAGTTTTACAATTCAACTCACAGCTGAAAGGTTAGATAATAATAATGTAAAAACTGGTGAAGTTTTAATCAAGACTATGCCCATCTCAATTACAGTTAATCCTATAAATGATCCACCCGTAGTTACTATTACTGACGATTTGGTGAACTTTTCCAACATAAGCTTAATAAGAGACGATGTAATTAATATTAAAGTGAACATTGATGACGTTGATAATGAGTTATCAGAAATAAACTTTTATGGTCAACTACCAAGTGAAAGTGTTAATGCTACCTTAGATATTACATCAGACCAACAAAGTCTAGATTTATATGTTANCAATATACAGACTGCTGGCTTATTTAATATGTCGCTATGCGCAGATGATGGTACGGACGTAACCTGTGAAGGTGATTTGGAAGCATATTTCATATCTAATAAGGATATTAATTTAGTNTCATATAATTGTGATGAAAATGGTGAACAATGCTCCTCAAGCGAGCAGTATTTATACTATTTAGTGGGCGCACCTAATTCAACTGCAAAAACTGATTATTTATTTATAGCTGATCAAATAAATGATGAAAATGATAAAGATGAATTCCATTTAAGACTTTTAGAGTCGGTAAATAATTTAAAAAACTCTGATGCTAGTGAAATGTTTAATGATTATTTTAATATTAGAGTGCTTGAAGAAACTATTCCATCTGGAGCATCAATATTTAATATTGAGAAGGGCTGTTATGCTGATTGGGATGAACGTATTTATTGTATAGGCAATGTTGATAGNGAAATGATTGGTGATATAGCTGGTGACTGGGATGTAGTTTCATTTTTAACAACATTAAGCGGAAGAGGGGTCGCGCAAGGTGAGGTAAANATTCAACCTCTGTCATCAAGAACCTATGAAATAGTCCAACATGAATTAGGTCATTCACATGGCTTTATGGGTGATGAATATGATTCGCGTGGAGAACGAACATTTNCANCCTGGTATGCAGANTTNAGCGTAAATANTACAGAAGTTTCTGATCCAACAAAAGTTAAATGGAATCATTTTATTGAAGACATAACNAATGTTCCTGGGGTTGATTACGATGTTTGTTACAACTATGCAGATGGTAGTATTTATTATCGTGATGACATGGAATATGAGGATTGTGAGTGTTACTACAATACGTATGATGAAAATGATACTGATTATGATCCAAATTACCCTGGTATAAATGAAGACGATTCATGTAAGGAAAAAATAGGCTTATTTCAAGGTACTTATTATGATGAAGAAGAGACATATAGGCCTAAATGGATAAGTGTTATGTGGTGCTGTGTTCTTGATTATGGAAAAATAAATGTTGAGGGATTTGCAGCTGGATCCATTAGAAATCAATTTAATGGATTCAAAGATTTTATTATTAAATCTGATGTAAATAATGACGTGGACTTAAATAATTCTGAATCAATAGGGGAATATATTACATTTGATATTAATGGTGAATACGATACAAATAAGCTAAAACTATCATGGTATGTTGATGGGGTTGAGCAAATTGAT
>NHJX01000006.1 GCA_002169105.1 Gammaproteobacteria bacterium TMED226
AACCTAAAAGAAACTGATCAAAACTCATTAAAAAAATTTGATAAAATTATTAATGAAATTTCTGACAACATAGAGGGCTTTCATTTTAATAAATCAGTCGCTAAAATATATGAGTATGTGAACCTTTTATCCTCTCTTGTATCAAAAAAATTAATTCTTAAAGATGAATATTAAATTTATTTATTTCAAAAATACCTTAATTGCATTTTCTTTTTTCTTTACATTAAATATTATGTCATCACCCATAGTTGATATTGAGAGCGTAAGAAAGTCTGATCAAATTGGTAAATTTAGAAATATAGGATTTGGTTTCTCGGGTTCTCGTGGGAATGAAGACCGTAATGATTATGATATAAGCTTATCTTTAGTAAATAACTCTGAAAAATACGAAAGATTATTTGTCTTTGAAAAATCTGAGAGAACCAAAGATGATGTTGCTGAGGACGAATCAACATTTTTGCATGCAAGGTTATTAAGACAATTAAATAATAAATCTTATGACCTTGAAACCTACTTTCAAATTAGTGAAAATCCATTTCAAAGTTATAAAACAAGAAGTCTATTTGGCGTTGGTATTCGATTCTCTGAACTTGAAAAAATTAAACTAAGTATAAGTCTTTTGCATGAAGACGAAGAAAGTTTGGACGGCGTAAAGAAAAAAACTGAAAGAGTTAATTTGTATCTTTTTAAAGATTTTAGTTTTGAAAATAGCTCTTTTATTTCCATTTCAACTTTCTTTCAGCCATCTTTAAATAACTTTAGTGATGATTATAAGTACTCTTTATCATTAAGTTACTCAATACCTGTATCGGAGAGGTTTTTTATTGATTTTAAAATAACTGAATCTTTTGATAGCGACCCTCCAGATTTTGCGAAGGAATCAGATCAATCTTTTGTTACAAACTTCAACTATTCCTTTTAATAGTTTCTAGCAAATTTTCATATATTGCATACATTGCAAAAGTATCAAGACGACAATACTCAAATAACGCATCTCTGGTAATTTTTATATTTTCAGAATCTGTCGGGAGGCCTCTTAATTTCTTATAGCTGCTCATTGCCATCCCTCCATTACTAATTTCTAGTTCCTTGTAATCTAACTCCTTATTATTGGGGCAGATTGCAGGAAGAACTTTCTTGATTGAAAAACTCCCTTTAAATTTTGAGTCATAGTAACCCCCTCCTCTAAAAGGCTCTATCAGGTCAACAAATCTTTCATTTAAAGCTCGCAGCTCTTCTGACATAGCAGTATCAGGGCAATGTTCGGCAAGAGACTCAATACATCTTTTCTCAAAAGATTGGTTATAAGCCATAATTGATCCTTCTTTAGGAAAATTTTTAAGCATACTTTTAGCTATTGACTCTCTTGGATCTTCCTCATGATCGGCAATAAATTGATAATGATTGTCATTAAGATTTAATTTTTCATTAATATCATTCTGAATATGAAGAGAATATTGAAATGGCATCTGCATATGTGATCTTTGTTTATCATGAATTGGGACGGCATCTGTAAATGTTTCAAAGTCAAAATAACTTATAGGATATTCAACTTTATTTATAAAGCTTTGTATTTTTTCCGTATTAATAATAGGAGATTTTTCTTCATAAGCTCTTAATTGATTTTTTTGAGTTGAGCTTAGAGATTCTTTATCTTTAATTTTATCAAAGGTATCAATTCCTTGATTATATAAATTAAGCTTCTTTTTAAGATTCATTCTATATAAACTAAAAACTGAATTGATATTATCTATATTATCTGGCCAACACTTGTCTAAGTAGACGCAGCCGTGAGGTTTTTTACAGTGAGGCCCTATCTCTAATAATGGTTCTTTGGGACTCTTTGAAACTTCTTTTAGTTCTCTTATCTTTTTTTTAATTTCTGATTCGTATTCTTCAGCAATTTCTGTCACAGGCTTAATATTAAAAAACTTAATTGGATCTATTTTATTATTCTTAGAATAATCATTATTTAAAGTAGCAATAAAGACTCCATTTAATTTAATTAAATTTAATTCTTTTAAGACATGCCACTGAATGCTTGCATCATATTCATGATAACTTCTTATGCTGGTAGATGATTTGACCTCATAGATATTCCAACCTTTTTCTGTTTTATTCATAAGGTCTACTCTTACAAAGATATCATCGTACACAAATGAAGCTTCATATATTGATGTTATTCCTTCATCTAAATATTTTTTCGTGATTTCAAACATCTTTGTTTCTTCTCCAGGAAGATATGGGACCTCCTTGCCACCTGGAAAATAATCTTTAGATATGTTTCCAACCTCATTGCCAGCACTAAGTCTTTCTTTGGTTCCATCATCTGCTGGATTGGTTGGTTTGATGTTATTAACATCAAACCAAAATGATTTAACACACTGTTGACCGAGAATAAACTTAGATTTTGAAAGCATTGCCTATATATTAATTTGATTTACTCTAAAAATGAATATGCTATAAAATTTATCTATGATTTATATTCTTTCTTCTTTATATTTTTTATATGGTTTTGTGCTTTTTTATTCATATATCAAAGGCTATAGCCTTCTAAGATATTTATTNAAAAGAAAGAANATCAATGTTTTNTTAACCATTGANTTAATATTTATTATATCTACCTCNCTANTTGTATTTACNACNCAGCCATTAAACTGGATCGTTGCATTAATTATGTTTACTCACNTTGTTGGANTTGTTTGGNTNNTATCTANNCCTGAAAGTTACTATTCTATGATNAATTCAAATGCTNTAGATATGGANTCACTTGAGACATCTTCAGCTATGATAGTAATAGCTTATGGAATTTTTGTTTATATATCTAAACTGTTTTAANTAAGTTCNTCTAACCTCTTAAGTAGGCTTGAGGTATCCCATCTTCCTCCTCCTGCTTTTTGGATATCTTTATAAAACTCATTAATAGTTTCAGTAATGTCTAGATTAACATTAGATTTTTTTGCTTCTTTTAATAANATTTCTAAATCCTTTCTCATCAGATCAACTGCNAACCCATANTCATACTTATTTTGTGTCATTGTTTCCCATCTGTTTTCCATTTGCCATGACTGTGCTGCGCCCTTTGAGACAACTTCAAGAACATCTTCAGNTTGCAAACCAACTTCTTTTGCAAAATTAATACCTTCAGCTATAGCCTGAATTAAGCCAGCTATACATATTTGATTGACCATCTTNGTAAGCTGNCCAGATCCNCTTGGTCCCATATATTTAATAAATTTTGTGTATGGTTCTAATATAATCTTAATCAAATCGTATGATTCTTTATTACCNCCGGCCATTATAGATAGTTGGCCTGATTGTGCGCCTGCTTCACCTCCAGAGACTGGAGCATCAATATAAAAAACATCTTTAGGATTAAGTAACTTATTCATTTCTTTGGATAAATCTGCAGAAGTAGTTGTATGATCAACTATTATTGATTCTGGTTTTAAGTTNTCAATCATCCCATTTTCACCCGCAATAACATTTCTTACATCGTTGTCATCTCCTATGCAAATCATTATGACATCAGATAATTTGGCAACCTCAGCTGGTGAGTTACAANNAGTACCATTATATTNNTTGATCCAGGCTTCAGATTTTTTTGCTGTTCTATTAAAAACAGATATATTGTTATTTTGATTGGCTAAATAGCCNGCCATCGGAAAGCCCATTACACCNAAACCNATAAAGCCTAGGGCTTTTTTCATACTATGAAATCTTCTCTATCTTTTTTTGCAGTTCTTTTTATTCCATCTTTTGTTTTGTATTCAGAGGTGATTCCTTTTGTTCCTTCAACATTTTTTAATAATAGNGAATANATAACTGCCATTACAATCCACATNATNGGAATTAATATAATAGTTTCTATCATGNTNTTANNTTTAGTTTCNTACTTTNNATTTAAATTCTTCAAAAGCTGANATGTACTCAGATTTAATTCTGCCAACTAGNTCTGAAACAGAAGGAGANTCCTCAATTCCTCCAATTCCTTGACCAGAACCCCAAATATCTTTCCACGCTTTTGAGTCGGTGTTTCCACCAGAACCAAAATTCATTGCTGATTTATCAGCATCTGGCAAGTTATCTGGATCTAGGCCAGCATTCTTAATAGATGGTTTTAGATAATTACCGTGTACTCCTGTAAACAAAGAAGAATAAATAATATCTTCAGCCGCGCTCGCTTCTAGCATTCTTTTATATTCTGAATCAGCATTGGCTTCTTGCGTAGCTATAAATCTTGTTCCTAAATATGCAAAATCAGCACCGAGAGTTATAGCTGATGCTACTGAATGTCCATCACCAATTGAACCAGATAATATTATAGTTCCATCAAACCACTTTTTAACTTCTCTTAGTAATGCAAATGGTGATAGAGCTCCTGCATGTCCGCCAGCTCCAGCACAGACTAAAATTAATCCATCAACTCCTTGCTCAGCAGCTTTTTTGGCGTGTCTAACACTTATAACATCATGATAAACAAGTCCTCCGTAACTATGAGCTGCTTCTACAACCTCAGCAGGAGGCCTTAATGAAGTAATAATAATTGGTACTTCGTGTTTCACACATGTTTCCATATCCAGCATGAGCCTATCATTTGATCCATGGCATATCTGATTTACCGCAAAAGGGGCAACTTTTGCATCAGGATTCTGTTCTTGAAATTCAGCAAGCTCGGTCTTTATTCTAATAATCCATTCTTCAAGAACATGTTGGGGTCTTGCATTTAGTGCAGGGAAAGATCCTATAATTCCTGCCTTACATTGAGCTATAACCAGATCGGGGCCTGATACCAAGAATAACGGTGCACCGATTACAGGGATAGAGATATTTTCTTCAATATGTTTATGTATAGGCATTTTTCAATTCCTTGTTATTTAATATATTAATATTTTATTGGGTAGTCATCTATCAGGTAGACAAAAGCTTTAACTCCTTTGTCTAGAGCGGAATCATCTACATAAAAATATGGGGAATGATTCCCTGCGACTTCAGTTCTCTCTCCAAAGTTAGAAGACTCTAGGCCGACGCCTGGTTTGTTTATTCCTAACCAAAAGTACATACCTGGTATTTCTTGAGAAAAGTATGAAAAATCTTCAGCACCAGTTACAGGGATATTTGATTCGTAGAATTTTCCCGGCGAAGCTTTCATTAAAGATTCTTTCATTGAATCAACCAATGCAGGCTGATTATAAGTTACTGGATAGAAGCCACCAACATCAAATTCAACAGAAATATTGGTACCCGTCCCAATAGCTACTCCCTCAGCAACTTGCTCAATCTCATCATATATTTCTTTTCTAAGCTCTGGATCAAATGTTCTTATTGTCCCCATAATTAAAGAATCTTCAGGAATAATATTATTTCTTGTTCCCGCTTTTACCATTCCAACTGAAATAACAGCTGGATTATTAATGATATTTATTCGTCTACTAACAATTGTATTTAAGGATTCTATTAGTTCCGCCGTTGCCATTATTGGGTCAACCCCAGACCATGGCGTTGAACCATGAGTTTGAACACCTTTTATTTTGATTCTGTAGGCTGATGCAGCCGCCATTGCTGGGCCAGACTTAACTGATAAGACTCCATTAGGAATATTGGTAACATGTAATCCGAATATAACTTCAGGATCATGCTTTTTAAAAATTCCTTCAGCTAACATCATTTCAGCTCCGCCGCCTTCTCCCTCTGGAGGACCTTCTTCGGCGGGTTGAAAAATAAACATAACCGTGCCCTTTAAATCTGATTTATTTTTTGCAAGAAATTCTGCAACTCCCATTAATATTGCAACATGAGCATCATGCCCACATGCATGCATAACTCCAACATCATTTCCAAGATAAGTTGTTCTCACTTTTGAAGCAAAAGGCAATCCAGTTTTTTCTTCTACAGGTAATGCGTCCATGTCAGCTCTTAGAGCCATGGTTGGTCCAGGGAGATCTCCCTCAAGCATTCCAACAACCCCGGTATAAGCTATGTTGGTTTCAACTTTTATACCCAATGATCTTAGATGATCTTCAATTTTCTTTGCTGTCCTGAATTCTCTATTTCCAAGTTCTGGATTTTGATGAATGTCATGTCTCCATTCAATAACTTTTTCCATAAGAGCGTCTATATCTTTATCTAAGCTAAGTTTTAAATCAGCAAAAGCATTAAAAGATATAACTAGAATTGTAAATATTGTAAATTTTTTCATATTTAAAATGATTATAAGTAATTACACATTCAATTAATATAAATTAAAAATAGTTTTTATTATAAATTGAGGACTGTTCAACTCCACTTATGCTGCTGATTTTGATAGTATAAGTAATGCGAAATTACCTTTTAATGTCAGTATTGCTTGGATTTTCTTTATTATCTTTCTCAGAGGGTGAGGAAAAAGAAGATTCTAATAATTTCAAATACTCTTCTATTGGTATTGATTTAATTCAAACTGATAAAACAGCAATTGGTGCAAAAGTTTCCCTTCCATTACCTGGTTCTCTTTATGTTGTGCTTGAAAGAAAAGTAGAAGGAGTTGATGCATCAGATAATTCGTATGATCGTGTTATTAATGCTGGAAGGATAGGTATTCATGGAGGTATTGGGGATATATTCAGNTCGGTATCTGCAAAAGGTTTAAAGCTAAATGTTAAAAATATATTTGATGTATTCGGTGAGTTTGGTATTAAAAGCACAGCATATGAAAGCGATATTAATTCATTCTCAGAGGATGATGCTCAAGCAAATATTATTGCTGGATTAAGATTTGGAAATGACTCTGGCTGGGAGGGCAAGATCTTTGTAGATATGTCTAAAGATTCTGAAATCAAAGTTAAAACATGCCCGGTTGGACAAGTTTGTACAGAAGCAATTGAATATGAGCTAGATGACGAGACAGATCGTAAGTTTGGCGCGGGCGCTCAATATAATATTAATAAGAGAAGTGCTATTTATTTTGAAATGTCATCAAGCAAAATATTTGATTCTTCTATGAAGATTGGATACAAGCTTAAGTTCTAGCAACTAATCATCAGATTTTTTTGAATGCTCATTCCTTAGGTCTTCTATTTCCTTTGCTTGTTTCTCTTTTAATTTTTCTATTTCTTTAAGCTCTTCAAGCTCTTTTGCTTGCTTTTCTTTTAATTTTTTTATTTCTTCCGTTTCTTCATCACCAGAATCAGATCTATCCTCATGATCNTCATCATCTGCTTCTGCTTCTTCAGTAATATCATCGCTGGTTACTTGATTAATCATTTTTATATCATCTGATTTAACNTTAACTGGTTCGCCGCTATCAGTTGCAAGAATATATGCTTCAACTGTGATCATATATGTGAATGGGTAGATAAGAAGCCCAGCTAGATTAAATGTAAATAAATTAANAATCCCTCCAGCAATTGAAACTAATAACACTAATGCAAATAATTTCCACCANCCTATTTTTAATACTAGGCTCATTGACATACTTAAGGCTTCAGTGACGGTAATATTTGGATTATCTATTTTTATATACCAAGCAAAATACCATGCGATAAATAGAAATATTCCAGGAATTATTAGCAGCAAAGAAGCAAAAAATATTCCCAAGAACAACAAAATAGCTAGCCCTAAAAAAGAGCCAAAATGGTTAAAGCCAAATGTAAAAAAATCTCCTATCTCTGCTTTTTCTCCTCTTCTTACTCTTAAAAGAGACTCTAAATAACCGGCCATAATTGCTGGAACTGCTATTAAGCCAATTATAGTTATACCAGCAAGAAACGAAGTCATTATGCAAATCAAACCATTAACCCAAATAACTAAAAAGTTATCCTTAGCGTATTCAAAGCCTTGTGATACAGCCTTTTCTATTTCAAAATTCATAATTTTCTCCGTTGTAGTTAGCTACATGTTAAATCAACTAATTACCTTATCATAAAATGTATGTCTAAAAAAAACACATGCNNAATAAATCACCATTAAATTTCTTTTTTAAAATATGCTACAGAGTTTTCTTCAAAATCNTGCCTACCAACCTGAACAAACCCGAGGTCATGATGAAAATCAATCGAGGGTTTATTTATTGGAAGGGTATTTACCTCGCAACATANGGGAGACTTTTCTTTAGATGCGATGCTTTGAACGATTGAATACAGACTTTTACCTATTTTATTTCTTCTATAATTCTTTTCTATTGCAATTCTGTCAATATAAATAAAGTTCTTCTCTTGATTACAAAAAAATTCATAATTTTTTGAATCATATGTGCTNCCTTCTTTAAAACAAACTACAAAAGCAATAATCTTATTGGCTGCTGTTACATAAAAATTTTTATAGCTCATGCTTAAAAGATTCTTAAAGTTCTCTAATGAGTATAAATTGCCAACATTTGGTNTGTTTTCTTGGTTTATTTTAAAAATTTGTTCTAATAAATTTTGTTCTAAAAAGCTGCAAAATTCATATGTTACAAATTCAGGCTTGTTATCCACGAATTAATTATTTAATTTCTTTTTCAAGACTATGCATTGCTTCATTAATTTTAGACATTGGTTCTGCAATAAAAAGTTCTTTTGTGATGCTGTAGCTGGGATGTCCCATAGTCTGAAGATCTTTTGCCTTTTCTTTTGCAGCTTTCATTATNTCTTTTGGATCNACAACCTCATCAATCAGTCCAGCTTCTATAGCCTGCTCTAAGGTATACATTTCTGCTCCAAGAACAGCTCTATATTTATGAGAATTATTGNCTCTGAATTTAATTAACTCAAGGATTGGTATTGGGATAACCATATTGGTTCTCATTTCATTTGCTCCAAGCATAAAGTCACCTTTTACCCCTATCCTATAATCACAACAGCATAGTAAAAAAGTACCCAGAGCTATTCCATGACCGGTGCAAGCTGCAATAACTGGTCTTGGAAAGGAAAATATTCTTGCTAACAACTTAAAAGCATTTGTAGACATCTCCATAATTTTATCTACATCTCCACTTTGAATAGTCTTTAAATCCAAACCTGCAGAAAACATCCCTTCTTTACCAGTTATTATTAAGCATCCTTTTTCTGTTTCAACTTGATCTAAGCANTCATTCACCTGTTTTGACATTTCTGCTGAAAAAACATTTGCTTTTCCATCATTTAGTGTAAGTATCGATATATCTTCATCCTTCTTAAGAGTAGCTATTTTTTCTGACATAATAGTGAGTAATTATTAAAAAATAAATTTTATCATGATTAAAAAAATACTTAAGTACANCCTGCGTTCTTTTATTTTAGTAATTGGTATTACTTCTCTATATCTAGCAAACCTATTTTTGATGAAGCCATTTTCAATTGATCATTATCTTGGGAAAGAGCTTGCGATGGGTCTGATTGATTCACCTGANGCGCTTACTTATATAGGAGTATTTGATAGTTTTAATTGGTTGACGAAACACAATTCAAGATTATCAATTCCAAAGGAAGGTGATTTAGAAGAAAATATTAAAAAGTTAGAAGAATCTCTTATAACTCTTNATAAATATGAAAATTCTAAACTTTCAGATACTCAAAAGAATACAAAAAAGATTGCTATCTTTGATAATGAAAATAACTTAAAGCAATTAAAGGAATTCCCAAATCATGATTATCCTCTTAATCAAATAGGAGGTATTCATTTAAACACTATCCAATTTATGAGCGATATGCATCCTATTAGAAATATATCTGAAGCTAAAGATTTTATAAGTAGAGCAAATCTAATCAAACAGGTTTATCAGGGCNCCCTCCAGGATCTTCAAAAACAAGCCAATGCTGGAATATTTCCCCCTGAATTCGTTTATGAGCATGTTATTAATCAGCTAGATGAATTTATTAATTTTGATTATGCAGAACATCCATTATTTACTCAATTTATGAAAAAAGTTAAGGGCTTAGACATCGAAGAAGGCCAAAAGTTAATCCTAGAAAANGAAATTAAAGATGCGATAGATAATAGTGTTACGCCCGGGTTTTTACTGTTAAAAGATTTTATGGTTCAAACTCAAAAGAAAGCAAATAAAAATCATGGAATATGGTCACAACCTAATGGGGATGAGTATTACAAACTTAGAATAAGATCCTATACAACTACTGATTATACTCCTGAAGAAATCCATCAGATGGGTCTCAATGAGGTCGACAGAATTTCAAAAAGAATGAAAGAAATACTTAATCAACTTGGTTATGATAAAAATAAGAGTGTCGGAGAGTTGATGAATGAACTTAATGAAAATCCTGATTTTTTATATGCTGATACTCCAGATAGAAAAGATGTTGTTGTTAATGACTATATGAAAATGGTTAATGAGGCCATTGAAGTCATGGATAATTATTTTCATACAATGCCTAAATCNGAAGTAATTGTAAAAGCAATCCCAGAATATTCCGAACAGACCTCAGCAGGTGGTTATTATCAAGCTCCAGCTCTTGATGGAAGCAGGCCCGGGGTCTTCTATGCAAATCTATATGACATAAAACAGACTCCAACATACAGCATGAGAACCCTTGCTTATCATGAGGCCACTCCCGGCCATCATCATCAAATTGCGCATTCTTTAGAAAATGAGAATCTTACTATGTATAGAAGGTTCGGATATAGNACTTCTGCATTTTCAGAGGGTTGGGCTCTCTATGCAGAAAGACTTGCTCTTGAAGTTGGTCTTGCAGAGAATCCATATGACGAGCTTGGTATTCTTCAAAGTGAAATCTTTAGGGCTGTTAGGCTTGTGGTTGATACTGGAATGCATTACAAAAGATGGACTAGAGAAGAGGCTATGGAATATATGAAATCTATTACAGGTATGTCAGATACAGAGGTTAGAGTGGAGATAGAAAGATATATCGTTTGGCCCGGTCAGGCTCTAAGCTATAAGGTTGGCATGATAAAAATTCTTGAGCTTAGAGAAAAAGCAATGGAAGAATTGGGAGATAACTTTAATATAAAGGATTTTCATTCAGCTGTACTAGACCATGGTAACCCGCCGTTATTTATTGTTGAAGAGATGGTAGATNATATGATTGAAAAATCTAAAACCTAATATTTTTCAGGATGCTTGGCTGTAAAAATGCTGAAGTATTTTTTAAGATCTAAAATATCTTCATCATTATTTCCTGTTGGAGTAAAAACTTCGCCTAAAATAATTTCTTTTAAAGCAAAATCTATTGATGCTGGGACAATTTGAGCATTAATCTCCTTTGCGATTCTTAAAAAACCAGTTTTCCATTCATCTACTTTTGATCTCGTTCCTTCAGGGGACATTGCAATTAATGATCCTTCAATGCCTTTAATTTGATTTATAGCATCTTGGATAATTCCACCAGGCTTTGATCTGTCAACTGGTATTCCACCCATGTATCTTAAAAATGCACCAAGACCATATCTAAATGCAGTATGTTTACCTATAAAAGTTATGCGAGCATCTAAACCAGCTACTGCCGCAACTCCAAATATACCATCCCAATTTGATGTGTGTGGTGCCACAATCACGACTAATTTTTTATTACTGTATTCGTCAGATATACTTCCGCTCACTTTCCAGCCAAAAACAGACAAAACTGTTCTTCCTAACCATTGCAATGCTTTAGGTCTGTTTGCTCTATAGTTAACTGGGATTTGTTTATTAGAAACGCTCTTCACGAAAGTTGGTCGTTTTTATTCATTCTATCTTTTAAAAAAAATGGTAGATATATCATGTAACAAATGATGATTGCTAATATATAGATATCAATCATATGAAACGGTTCTTCGCTCATAAATCCTGTCACATTAATTCCAGGTGGTTTTTCAATTACATACCAATAATTAGCTGGAGGTCCTAATAAATAATTAATTGGGTACATAAGAAGTAAAATTATAGAAACAAAAAACAATGTCTTATGCACATGTCTAAGTTGAGGTCTTTGTTGATCAATAACTATTGCATAAGACACTCCTAGTAGAATCATCGAATGGCCTATCATATGCCTCAGATAATCAACATGTGGAAATGAATATAAAACATCTGGGGTTAATAGAGCCATTCCAGCACCAGAGATTCCTGCAAAATAAGCAAATATAAAAAATTCTTTCTTCTTCGTTAGAAAATATAAGATTATAGAGGCTGATGAAAAATCACATAAGTGTAATGGAAGGCCTAATTTCCAACTTTGCATATAACCCTCTCGATATAAATCCATGCCTTGATTTATAAGAATTAAAGAAATAATAGATATGACTAATATCTTTTTGGATTGATTGTTCTTTGTTGCAAAAATTCTTGGGAGAAAGATAATTAAAGAAAAACATATTATTGTAAAAATAATATGGGACGGGCTCGAAAGACTAAAGAGCTTCATCTATCTAAAATATGAATTATTTTTTACGGTGATGCCGGCAAGTTTTCGTAATCTAATTCTTCATAAGGATTTTGAATACCAATCGCATCAGGGTGAACTACTGAAATATCAATATCACTTCCATAATCGCCTGCTAAGAAACCACTAAATGTACCTCTAGGTGCTAAATAAATTGTTGCATACCTTCCTGATTTTTGATAAACGAGAGTTATCTCCTCTCCAACCTTAGAGGAGATTAATGTCCAACCAGTCGAAAGGGTTTCAGTTCCATAAAAAATTAAATTCTCAGCTGGACTAAATCCAGAAGTTAGTATAATTCTTCCTGAAATTGACTCGCCAGTACCAAGCAAAACAGTTGGAGCTTTAACAATCTCAGCGTCATCTGGTAAGGGTAAATCCTCTAATAAATAAGCAATNACTTTCCTTTGATTCTTCTGATACTCATCCGTAAAAATGGCACAGCCAGANAAAATTATAAGAATAAATAAGACTGAAGAAAAAGTTTTTATGTTCATAATTATGTTTCTCATACTTTATTTTTAAGTAATATATTAAGCATATACTTGACCAAATTTATTTTCAAGGAAATCATCCCAAGACAATGACTCTTGTTTAATAAATCCTTTATTAGATATCTTTCCATCAAGGTACATCTTTAAGACACTGCAAACACCCGAAGCAGTTGTTAGTTGAATTGCGCTATATTTATCATTTCCGTAAATCTTTCTAAGATACGTTTTCTCTTGAAGAACTCCATCAATTAATCCAATAACCTTTACGAAAAAAATAATCACATCATTTTTAGTTCTTGGAACTTCTTTATCAAATAATTTTTCAAGAACTTCTTTGTTCTTTTTAAGATGCAGATCATTAAAGAGAAATTTCATATGATTTAAATGTCCTGGATATCTAATCGTCTTGTACGTGAGGGTTTCAACTTTATTCTCGTAGGTTTCNCACATAGTTGCACACCCACCGCTTGTATTAAATGCTTCAAAGCTTTCACCATCAATTACAATTTTTTCTGCTCCTTCTAATGGCATTGCTTTTATTGGCTTCCCTTCATATATAGCATCCGCTTCATTGCAGTATTCATTAATCAAGCCATTTGTTGACCAGCTTAGGTAATAACTCATTTCATTTGTAGTAAATCTTGGTAAAGCTCCGACTCTCATCATTACCTCATTTACATTATCAAATTGCTCCATCATTCCGGCAGCACAAATATTGATAGCGCCAGGGGCAAGTCCGCACTGAGGCATTAAAATATTGGAAGATTTTAAAGATTTAATATACTCGGTTGTCTCTACATCTTCTGTTAAATCAAAATACCCTATATCTTCTTCTGAAGCTACTTTTGCAATATTCTTGTTAACTGCAAATGGTCCAGCAGAAATAACTGCGTCTGCACCTTTAAGAAAACNTTTTACTTGTGAAATATCTGAAGCGTCAAAACCATCAGTTATGTCTCCTTGGCTTATATCATAATCATCTTTTAATAACTGTTTTAAAGCCCAGCCAATGTTTCCACTACCAACAATTGCTATCTTAGCCTTCATCAAATTCTACTCCTTGTGCAAGGGGGAGCTCATCACCGTAGTTAATAGTTGCCGTTACCCTTCTCATATAATTTTTCCAGGCATCAGATCCAGACTCTCTCCCTCCACCTGTATCTTTTTCTCCTCCAAAAGCACCACCAATTTCAGCACCACTTGTCCCAATATTAACGTTGGCAATACCACAATCACTTCCTGATTCACTTAAGAATAATTCAGATTCTCTTATATCATTTGTAAAAATAGAACTGCTTAATCCTTGAGATACATTATTTTGCATATAAATGGCATCTTCAATTTCTTCATATTCTTTTACATACAAGACTGGAGCAAAAGTTTCTGTCAACATCTCATCTTCAATGTTTTTAACAAGAACTAAGGCTGGTTTAACATAATATTCATCAGAATCTTCTATTTCTAATCTCTCACCACCAATAACCTCAACATTTTTATTTCTTAATGAATCTAAAACATGCTGCATTGAATCATAACTATTCTTAGAAATTAAGGGTCCTATTTGTGAATCTTCTTTTGATGGACAGCCGATAACTAAATCATCGAAACATTTTTTAAGCCTTCGAACACAATCTTCATAAATATCTTTATGAACGAATAACCTTCTAAGGGATGTACACCGCTGACCGGTTGTGCCGCATGCAGAAAAAGCTATGCCTTTTATAGTTAGGTCTAAATCAGCTGAAGGACATACAATTGCAGCGTTATTACCTCCGAGCTCTAAAAGAAGTTTCCCTAGTCTTGCTGAAACAACTGGAGCCAATTCTTTGCCCATTTGAGTACTTCCTGTAGCGGAAACAAGTGTGATTCTGTTATCTTTACATATAGAAACAGCCTCCTCATTACCGCCTTCTAAAACTAGAATTAAGTCTGAGAATTCACCACTAACCTTATCCCATGCATCTTTAATTCCTTTTGCACATTCGTTTGAATGTGGGCTTGGTTTCCAAATAATACTGTTTCCACAAACAGCAGCTAAACAAAAGTTCCAGGCAAAAACAGCCATTGGAAAATTAAAAGCAGTTATACATCCAACAACACCTAGAGGATGCCATAATTCTTGCAGCCTATGATTTGGCCTTTCACTTGGCATGGTTAAGCCATATAGCTGCCTGCTTAAACCAACTGCAAAATCACACATATCTATAGCTTCTTGGACTTCACCCAATGACTCTGTTTGTATTTTCCTAGCTTCTTTGGTGATTGTTTTCGCCAAAGATTCTTTTTGTAATCTTAGTTCATTGCCAAATTGCCTTATTAATTCTCCTCTTTGAGGAGCTGGGACACTTCGCCATCTTAAAGAGATATCTTTAGACTTGTTAACGATTATTTCATAATTTTTATTTTTCATTATGTAAGNNTCCTTTAATTAAAAAGATTTGGTACAAAGCAAAAATTGCATAAATTACAGCATAAGACATATAAAAATTCATGATAAGAGGGTCATAGATTGAATCTACAAATGGGTCATTGGGAGGAAGTCGCTTTAAGACTTCGGCTGTTGTTGGAAGCATGCNAAAAAGAATCGTTACTGATAAAGCAAGTTCTTTGAAGTATGTTGTTAAAAATCCAAAAAGATTAAATCTATCTAAAATAAATGCTGCAATGATTGCAAGTATTGTTAAGAGTGAAAGTACATGAGCGTCGTTAAAACTTCCAGTTGCGCTAAAAATAAAAAATGACGATCCNGAAGCCAGAAGAGTGCAAATAATATAAAACATTCCCANACTAGACCAGATATTAATAGATTTGTATCTAACTAATAAATAGATACCTGTTAATATGCCTCCGATTCCGACGATAGTGTGGAACCAGCCAATTAATGAAATTCCTCCATACATCTATAGCCCCCATNAATGTAATAACTATTTTACTACACTTGGCCTGAAAGATATTCCAATAAGAGATTAATCTTGGTATTTCCTCCAAAATAATCTGCTTCGTCTTTATCTAGTTTTTGAAGACTATTAATAAGATTCTGTTTTTGTTTCAAATGATTGAAGATTTCTTTAAGGGGTTGAAATAAGACATTGATAGTAAAAAGTGAATAATCCTCATGATATCTGCAAAGAGTCTCTTTTTCAGACCTAATAAACCAGTTTGATGGATCTGTTTTTAATGTCTTTTCTTCCTTTAGATGAAATCTTTTTGTATCTCCATGTATTAGCCAATTTTGTCTACCAAAAGGTTTCATTATTGGAACCTGTCGAATGAATGTTGAGATTCTTTCTCCTATTTTCTTATCTAATGAAACAACTGGATCATGAATCTCCTTAAGGGGTTTACCAATCTTTGTCTTCACATCCCAATAACTTGGAGAGCATATGCTAGCAGCTATAAGCCTTTGTTGATTCTTAGACTCCATTACACATAGATCATCTTGAATATTTAAGCTTAATTCTGCTATTAGGTCTGGATGATTTGTATCCGTAATGCCAAAAATATCTCCTAAATATTTTTGAGCCTCTAGGGAGTCTTCTGTTGTTGCTATGACTTTTTTGTAACTAGAGTTTAAGAGGTTTTTTTTGTGTCGAAATAATTCTTTATTTGGTTTTCTATTTAACCATTTACTTTTATCAATAGGGCTCAAACCTAGACGATACTTTTTTTCACCATCTCCCCATGGGGGGTTTTCCCAGAAATCATTATCAATTTTAGCCATTTAAAAAATTATATAGGCTTCACAAATAAATAATATTTTAAAGAATCTTGTGCTTGCCCTGTAAGATCTCTAAATACATTTTATGGTCACCTATAAAACTATATAGCGGATATTTAAATGTTGCGGGTTTATTCTTCTCGATAAAAAAGTGTCCTACCCAAGCAAAAGCGTATCCAGATAAAAGAGCAAAAAAAATATAGATAAAGTTAAGTGACAGAAAGAATTGAATTAGGAAAAAAATTCCAATACTTGTGCCTATAAAATGCGTTAGCTTAGTATATTTATTATCGTGCTCAGATAAATAATATGGGTAAAAGTCTTTAAAAGTTTTATATTCTTCCATAATTTTATTTCCTTGGTGGTAGTCCGTTAACCCTGGTCAAAGTTGTAGTAACGCTTGCTCGTCTATGTTCTGATAATTCTTGATATTCTGGATCTGAATACCACTCATCAGCATGCTTGGCAGATGGAAAGCTGAATAAAATTATTCTGCCTTCCATTGGCTTGTTTCCTTCTACATTTACTATATTGTCATCGAAAGTAATGAACTCTCCTCCATGTTTTTTTAATATCGGGAAAAAACCTTTTTCATATTCTCTATATCTTTCTGCATCATGAATCTTAAGATTAGCAATTAAATAAACTTTAACCTCTTCCATTGCTATCTAATTATTTAGGCGCTGATTCAGGCTGATAATCATAATAACCCTCTAATGGAATCATTAAATGAACAAAGGGAGTACCTTTCATCATTACGTAAGGTGCTCCAGTGGTAAAGTCAGTTGTTACCCCTTCTAATGACAAAGGNTCTTTTGGCATTAACATAAGATGTGATCCGGAATATATCCAATCTTTTGGATCGGTGTTATCTTTGTCTCCTTCTGAATAAGGTCTAAAATTATCAACGCCGGTATCTCCATGAATCATCCATATCCAACCATCATTTGATATTTCTGGTTTTGTTTGATTCATATATGCATCTGCCCACGCGACTGCATTTGCATCGGCACAAGCTGGAGCAGCTTCGTTTGCAGTTTTAAACCCCATTTTTGGCATTGGTATAAAAGGGAGGCAAGTCCATCCATTAGTACCTTCTCTTAGAATCTTTCCACTTGCACTGACAACAGTTGCAAAGTCTCCAATAAAATTAGGNGCAGCTGATGTATATGTTTTAATTTCCCACTCAGCTGAGTTCCCATGCATATGTCCATCCTTATGGTGTCCGGCTGAAAGACTAACAGTAAATATAATTGCAATTAAACTAATAAACTTTGTATTCATTTTTTCCTCTAACTTAAATATCAGTCTTAATTCTATTTAAGAATTAAATTTAATACAAATCAATTAATATCATGATGTTGTATATGATTTGTAATTGCTCTAAACATTGCTATATGAGCTGCTTTAGAATATTCCTTTTCAGATCTAAATCTGTGATTTGATGAAGTCTTTGCTATTACTACCCCAGATTCAGGATCAATGTATATGAACTGATTATAAACTCCATGTGCGGTGAAATCTGTAATAGGGCTTCCTGGAACCCACCATTGATAACCATAGCCCCACTCATTAGAAGACAATTCTCCAGCATTTGGCATTAGATGNGCAGCATCTGGAGTATATGATGCTTTAACCCAGTCTTCTGGTACAATTTCTTCGCCAAACCATCTTCCGTTATTTAAATACAGATAACCAAATTTTGAATAGTCTCGCAATGTTGCATTTAGACCACCAAGTGCCATATCTACTCCAGTTTTATCTGTAATGTAATATGCTTCGCTCTCCATACCTATTTTGCTCCAAATCTTTTTTGATAAGTATTCTCTTAGAGGCATATCAGCAACCGATTCTAGAATCATTGCTAGCACCTGAGTGTCTATACTTACATAATGATTATAGGTGCCCTGCTCTTTCCCATTCTCTAAAGTTTTTGCAAAGTCTCTAAACGGAGTACCCCTTGCAGCTGCTCTTCCAAATTTNTTTATATCAGAATTTGGGTCTGCATAATCCTCATTAAACGAGACGCCAGAAGACATCTGAAGAATATTCTTAATCTTTACTCCGTCATAACCCGTTCCCTCGAAATCTGGTAAATACTTTGTAGCTGGATCTTCAATACTATCTATCAACCCCTCATCTATAGCTATACCTATTAGTGCTGATAGAAATGATTTGGCTACTGACCAGGATATGTGCTTACTATAGCGATCATTGCCATTCCAATAATTNTCGTAAAGAATCTTATCATTGTGCAGGATAATTAAGCCATCTGTACTAAAGTAATCTAAACTCTTCATGAGGTTATGTTCTTCTCCATCAAGGATATATGTCTCGGGAAGATCTATAAAATTTTCTTCAAAAAAATGCGGTTCATCTGATGCGGCAATTGGATCAGATATAAAGAAGAACTTGTCCATATTTATAAAGTTATAAGCAATGGTATTCTCGTTATACAAATTTGATAACTTATAGAGTCTTACCAAATTTGGACTATAGATGATAAGAGAAGTTAATAGAATAAATAAAATAAAAAGTAGGAATTTGCTCATAAGTACAAGTTAGCATAACTTTGGGCTCTGCAAGTAATATTTAATTAAAAACTAGAATTAGATTTAGTGGCATCACGCCTAATCAGTGATATTTTTATTAGTAATGTAAATTTCGATACTACCCGAAGTATTAACTTTGATCGGAAAAACAACCAGATCTGATGTTCCATTGCCATCAACATCAAATAAATACCCTTGCGAATCATCATTGTCGCTATATGTAGGCCAGTTTGATGTGTCTAAGTTGAAATAAGAATTATCATCGTTTATATAAACTTCGGGTATGCCTTTGTTATTGTCTTGTTCGTTCCATTGCTGACTAAAAACTTGAGCAACAATATCCTTTTTCTGATCATTATTTACATCTATGCAATCAAAAAAATTAAAATTATGATTAATTTCTTCGTCAATAACATTAATATCTAGCTCTTGAAGGTCATTATTTACGATCTCATAAAAAGAAAATATTACAACAGGACTTGTTTCGGTCTCTGAGTAAAAACCTCCTTCTATTATTTCACCCGAGATAAGCTTGCTTGCATTTATGGTTGCAACAATAATATCGTCTTTTCTGCACATCTCAGATATCATTCCGTCAAAATAGTTTTCTCCTCGAATGTTATAAACTCCTAATTCGCTATAATTATTAGAGCCAGAATTGTTCCAACTTTCGAAATTAACTTTAAAAGCTTCTTCGATCATTATTGATGATATAACTTCGTTATTTCTAATTAGCTCTAATCCTTGAGAGGGCCCCTTTCTTATACTATTAATAATGAAGTCATCGTATATGAGGAAGCTAGCAAAACTGAGGTTTGGATAAACATCAGGGATATTAATCCAATATGAATCAATAAATTCGAATGCTTGTGATGAGTGTCCAGCAAAGAATACTTTATTGTCTTTTATTTGGACAGAGTGTCCCCAATCATCAATTCCTAATTTTATAACTTCATAACCAGACTCATTACTTAATAGTATTGCTGGCTTAGCATAATTTGAAATCATAGATTCATGATCAAATGAAGCTCTTCCATCTTCCCAGTTCATTGCAAAAGCAAAATCATCTTTTCCATCATTATTGATATCCCCACGAGAATATTTCCTGCTGGCGCCACCTAGCTTTGCATTAATTTCACCAAAAACGCTAATATTATCAATAACATATTCTCCATAATCATTACTTACATAAGCAACCAAAGCATCTGGAGTTGGTTCTGTGTCATATTCAGCAGGAGTAAGACTATCGCACCAAAAATGTGCAATGAAATCTATGTGCTCGTCATTATTTATTTTAGTTGGTATTAAAAATTGGAAAGATGGATTGCTGCATGCATGAGAATAATAACTTGAGGCATCAATAAGCTTAATTGGATTAGAGTTGAATAAGGGTATTGGTTGTATTGTTTGTATCGTATCATCTGTCAGCTCGGATGATGAAGAGCCTCCTCCACAGCCTGATAAAGCTATTAAACAGCATAAGGTTTTAAGTCTAAAATTCTTTTTCATGCAAAGAAATATTTAAATCCATTGATCATTGGGCGCTGTTAATTTGTTTTCTTTTTCCCCCGTATTAACTACACCACTCGGTTCTACTAACATTATTTTTGCTTCTTTCTTTGCATAGGGTTTGTGCTTTACCCCTTTTGGTACAACTATCATCTCACCTTCATTGATTTCAATTGTCTCATTTTCAAATTCAATAAAGATTTGTCCTTCTAGGACTATAAATACTTCATCTGTATCATCATGATGATGCCAAATAAAATCATCCTCTATTTTTACAAGTTTGAATTGATAATCATTCATCTCAGCAATAACTTTAGGAGACCAGCGATCATCGAATTTATTAAATTTTGATTTGAAGTTTATTTTTTTCATGATGATGTCAATAATCTTCCTCTTGAAGATTTAAGGTAACTCATTTTTTTAGCTCTGCTGTCTTAGTTCCATCTTCGTTAAAGATAATTTCTAATGCTTGCCATTCTTCATGTCCGCATACTAACAGCAAACAGCCTTCAACTTTCAAATTACCATTGTCTAATATAGATAAATTTGATTTGAAAATTCTTCCTCGACCTGGATCATAGATTTTTCCATTTTTAAGATGCTTTTTATTCTTTTGGGGGTAACTAAAGCCTTCTAATAAATCAATTCCTATCAAAGGTCTGCTCCTTAAAGACTCATCTTTGTTATTAGAATCAAGAATAGACTTCGGATCTACTCCTTCTTCAACAAATAGATGTTCGATGGTTGCACATAACATGCTGTCACACTCTTTAACTTGAACAATAGATTGAGAAGTTAACCAATACCCAAGCATCGTGTCTTCTTCTGAAAAAATAAACGGTGTGAGAGCTATTAGTATTAGTGCCTTAAAATTTTTAAAGCCCATATATCCATTCTCTTACCATCTCAACCGCTTCCTCATGGGTCAAGGCTCTACCAGATTCTGGCATCATAACCCCAGGATCCATTGAAATCATCCTATGTAATAGGATAGATTCTTCTGGCTTGCCAGGAACTATCGAATACTTATATCCTCCGCTCCCACGTCCTGTTGCCACAGGCTTTTTATAAATTCCTAGATGAATATCTCTAGTTTCATTTAAATGAAGATAGAGTCCAGTTGAGTTTGCGTTTCCTGTTGGTGAGTGACAATGCCCACAATTAATATCTAAATATGACCTAACTCTGTCATCGATATCCTGTTCTTCATCCTGCCAATCTACTGGGGAAGTCAATTCTGGGGGATATTGATCAATCATCTGCCTATTCATCCAGTATACTAACTGATTAAATTCTCCATCTTGAAACTCAAAATCTTTGTTTATATTTCTTGCCTTAGGTCCTATTGGAGTTATTTTGTCATCTGCAGCATGGCACTCTTTGCATTGATTAACATTGGGTACTCTATATCTAACACCTCTTTCTTCTCCCATAAAGTCAGTCCATGTAACATTTATAGTTTTACCAGCAACTTTCTTATATGCCTCGTTCTGTTCATTATTCCATGCATAAGATACCGCTTCCCAGCCATCTTTTTTTCTTAATAAAAGTCTTGTCTCTAAAAGGTTTTTACCTGCTTCTGGGTCTCTTTCATCAACAGGATAATAAAAAGTTTTAATTAGGGCAGATCCTTCTGGAAAATCAAAAACCCAGTTCTCCTCATAATTGGCTTTTGTATTCTTAGGAATATAAACCCATCTCTGTTTATAAGAATAATCTGAGAATAGAGTCGAGATAAGTTCATAAGGCACTACTTCTTCATGTGGATTTTGAGCAGATACATCTTTAAAAAAATTAAAATCAGACAGCTTATCTGGAAAGGAGTCTGCAATAATTAGCTCATTATTCACCCCATACATCTTGGTGCACAGCATAAGCACTAGCAAACTTTCAAATATTTTTTTCATTATTCCTATATACCGTCAATATTAATCGGCTTCAGTGGATTAATGACCCCTTTAAATTTTTCTTTATCTGTAATTGTGGGATTAGAAAAGCCTAACATGTACTTAATCGCATTTATTGTTAGGAAATTAACCTCACCACTTTCATTAATTATTAATTTTTCATCCTCTGGTTGACCAAATATCATCTCTGATAATGGCGCTACGCCATCCCAAAAGATATCTGGCATTTCTCCATTACTTATTTCAAAAAGAGTTTTAGCTAGATCTCCAGTTTCAATATCAGGATCGAAACCACTTGGCCCATATGTATTATTATGAACTTGGATTTGGCGTGGATGGGGATAATAGTTCTGGTCATCTGTTTCATCACCATAAGAAACAATCGAAAGGTTAACTGTTCCATTGCCGCTCATTAAATTATTGAAAACTTCGACATTAGAGTTAGCCATAATAATTATTCCAGTTCCTCTTGGAACTTCACCAACAATATTGCCTTCAGGAGCAAAGTTATCAGTATCATTATCTATAGATTTATTATCAAAGACTCTTATGTGATGTCCTCCTTGTTGAGGAAGATCTGGTAAATCAAAAATAAGTATGCCGCCAGTATTATGAGATGCGAGATTATCATAGACATCTGCATAATATGAATTTTCAATTTCTATTCCAGCTACATTGTATTGAGCTATGCTATTTCTAACGATTATGTTTTTAGACTGCCCAACATATATACCAGCATCAGATGCTCCAATTGCTACGCATCCATCTATTAATACGTCTTCAGATTCAACTGGATAAAAGCCATATGCCCCATTAGTGCTTTTTGGACCGCCAGTCCATTCAGTTCTTAAATTAATCATATTGATGCCTTTGGCGCCAATAACTTTTAAGGCATCACCTTTAGCATCTAAAATAGCAAAATCTTTAAGTGTTACTTTGTCTGAAGTAACTAAAAACCCCTGCGCGCCAGATTGTTGGTTCTTAAAGTCCAGTATGGTTTCATCCATCCCTTCTCCGATTACTGTTACCCCATTCACATCAAGAGATAAGCCATCTTCAAAATTATAATATCCTGCTTTAATTAATAGGGTATCCCCCTCACTCATGAGAATCAGTGCCTCTTGCAATCTTTCATGGGCACCCTCACCTGGCTCAACTACTATCTCTTTTGCAAAAAGATTTATTGAATATACAAGAAATACGAAGATCAAGAATGACCTTACATTTGTTAATCGATGTGCAGTATTTAAAAAAATCTTATTCCCCTCCTAAAACTTATATTTATTGTAGTGGAAATAAGTTGTAAGAAAAAGAAAAGTATTAATTATGGAAGAATTTCAATATTTATTACATCTGAAACAATAGGCTTATAGTCTTCTTGTGATTTAACTGGCATATGCTCATAATCGCCAAGAACAAGCTGAAGGGTGTATCTTCCCGGCAGGAGGCTTAAATCGGCTTGGGTTTGACCTCCACCAAAATGTAAGACGTTTTGTGCAAAAGGAATTGGCACACCTTTATTTTTTAATACATCATATGAATTATTAATGATTAGATGATGATGGCCTGTTACGGTGCAGTCATCCTCTTGATCAAGAATTACTCCTGCAGGGCTAATTAAAATATTCTTAGATCCAAATTCAACTTTAAACTTAGAACTTTCTGATACAAATCCGTTGTTTGGTTTGATGAAAAATAAGTCAACTTGCTCGCACCCTTTATTAGAAGTTAAAACTTTGTCTTCTTTCAGACATTCAACTTCATGGTCCTGCCAGCTTTCATCTGGTGCTTTATTATCAAAGAAATAACATTTCTTAATATCACTTTCAACAAAATGAATATTCTTTTGGAATCCTTGTGGAACGGTTGCATCAGAATCTAATATTAGGCTTTGCTCATTAAATAGAATTATATTTTCTACAAATAAAGTTTCTTTTTCTGACCATTTTCTTACAGCTGCTTCAAGAAGCCTCCATTCGCCCCTGTTAAGTTCCTCATGTTGAAGTGCAGAATTTAAATAACTAAAAGTGTTTTTTAAGTTCTCCTTTGAGTCAGAAAAGTGAACCGCTGGTGCCATATGCCCTTTATCCCAAACGTTCTTATAATAATCTTTATCATCAGAGGTGTGAAACTTACTATCTTTATAAAAACTCATGCCATCTCTATCAACATTTTTTGGCCTATTGGTAACAAAATAAGAAACTTTTATCGGTTGCTCTAGAGCTGAGTCATACCAAACTTTATATATGCCTCTGTCTATCATTAAAATGTCAGCTGAGATTGTGATAGATAATAATAATGTTATTAGAATTGATTTATTCATAATTAATTTTTTGTCTTAGGTGGTCCGAAAAATAAATATAATGCATTGTTAAAGTTCTGAGATTTTTTAATATTTTTGTATATATCTTGCCACCCCATAAAAGTTATTTTACTTGGATTAAAGGTATCAACATTCTTTACTAATCCAAATTTAACTTTCTCTATCTCCGGCTCAAAGGTACCAAATATCCTGTCCCATATAATTAATAAATTACCATAATTCTTGTCGATGTATTGCGCGTTTGATCCATGGTGAACTCTATGATGTGATGGTGTATTGAATACCCACTCCAAAGGCCCTAACTTTCCTACAATTTGAGTGTGTCCAACAATACCCCATAAGGTACTTATAACACCAACTACCGCAATTATTGTTGGGTCAAAGCCTATTAATGGCATAACCATAAAAAATGGAACTTTCGAAATAGGTCCAAACCAGGCTTGTCTGAAAGAGACGGCAAAATTCATTTCTTTGCTTGAATGATGACTCATATGAATAGCCCATAAAAAATTTACTCTATGAGAAATTCTGTGATAGATATAAAAAATAAAATCTACCATCAAGAATGTTGCAATCCATATCATCCAAAGTGGCATGCTCTCTGAAAAATTAAATAGCTTAAATTGAAATAAATAAAAATGCAGAGCCAGAGTTGTTCCCTTTAATGCAAATACCATTAAAATGTTCCCTGTTAATAAGCCTATTGTGCATAAAGTATCGTCTTTTTTATAAAGACTCTTGTTATTTAGACCAGAAAACAATACTTCAATTAAAATCATTGCCAAAACTATTGGTGCGCCAATTGCATATATTTGGGTAACTGTTAATTCTGTCATATTAAAATTTTACTTATATATTAAATATTCTTTTCAGCTGTAGCTAAGATATCATTGGGTAGCTTAAATGCGCCCCTTCCAATATTCCATCTATCAAGTACATCATTTACCGATAATTTACCATAAAGGTGTGGAAACTTACCTTTCCGATTCTTAGAGTTCACCTCTTCAAATATTATTTCTTCATTCAGTTTGCTGGTATCTATTTGCAATAAGACTAAATTTTCCTCATTTTTAAAATATAGTTGGAGGGTTAAAGCCAACTGTCTGGCTGAAGAAAAATGGATGAATCCATCTTCTTGGTCTAGGGGTGTATCAATATAGCCTTTTAAGCACGCCTCATTCCATTCATTTTCAGTTAAAACTTTATAAATATCGTTCACAAAGAAAATTCCTTATTTATCCTATTACTTTTTTAATGCCTTCGATTGAGATTAACATCCCATGGTGGACTGCGTCAGAAAATACTTCTGGATCTATTTCAGTAGTCCATCGTAGCTTGCATTTATTTCCATCAATCATAGATACTTTCATGGTGGCAAGATGGTGATTTATCGGCGTTCTTGTTTGAATTGCTGAATATTGAAGAGTCATGCTCCGGCTATCATTTAATAATATTTTCTCTTTTACTTGACCCATCCCATCCATATCAAAAACCCTGCAGTCACCCTCTAACATAATATGACTTACAGATGGCACCCAGTCACATCTTGAAATATCAGATAATATGCTCCATAAGACTTTTGCAGAACAATCAAAGATGATTTCTTCTTTTAAAACTTTCATACGTATATTATGTCTATAATTATGCATACGAATCAAATTTAGAGGTCAAATATGTTTGAAGCTTATCAATCTTCGTTAATGGGATTATGGATAATCATGGCAACAATTATCATTCAGACTATGGTTGCTATTAGAGCGCACCGAAGACAAAAAGGGGGATATAGACCAGGCATTGTTGATCCATCACTTGGGCATTCTTCGTTTGTCTTTAGGAGTCATAGAACTTTTCAAAATTCTATTGAAAATGCTGTTCCGATGCTAGGAATGATTTTTATTGCAATCATTTCAGGCTATGGTGCTTTTAAATTATCTATAGTTGTTTGGATGTATGCGATAGCGAGGATTATTCATATGATTCTCTATTACAAGATAGCTACCGAGAAAAATCCAAGCCCAAGAAGTATCTTTTGGGCAATAGGCTTCTTAACAAATCTTTATTTAATGGTTGATTTGGGTATCTTTCTTGTATTGTGAAGTCTAATAATAAAGCTTGTTTAAGATAAAATTTGTAATTAGCCTAAAAGGACTTTAAAAGGGTCTTTATTCCCGAAATAATACTTGGATTTCCTTCAAAACATTTGATTGTTTCATCTGGCCTATTCCACTCATTTGCAGATTTTGTAAAAAAGTTTGAATCTATTTTTAACCAGCTAGAATCGTTTAGTGTACCTGCTTTAACATATAAGATATGAGGTATTTCTTTTGCATAACTCAAAATGCCTGATCCACAATTTGAACAAAAACCCCTTCTAACATGAGTTCCAGATGTTCCTTTGCTCTCAAAATATTTAATTTCCCCATTCAAATCAACATGTTTCTTTGGGATAAATATAATTGTAGCCTTGCCTGAACCTGTTGCTCTTTGACAATCTTTGCAATGACAATGATGCGAAGATATTACTTTTTCCTTGTTGAAAGAATAAGAGATTAAACCGCATTGGCACTTTCCGGTTTGATTGTTGTTCATATTTTTATTCTACAGTAAACTCAATATGCTTATGAATAAATCTATAGCAATAATTTTTTTAACTTTTATGTTTACTAATAATCTTAATGCTGAGCTTGCAACTGGAGAATTAGAAGAATTTTTTATTAAGAGTGGTAAGCATGATAGGAAGGTTCAAATCTTTTATGCTTCGGATTACCCAATTAATGAAGATACAACTTTTATTATCATGAATGATGGAGAAGAGCTCTTCTTAGAAAAAGATTCATGGCGTGGCAGGACTTGGAGAATAGATAAAAGCTTTCAAGAGCTTGAAAAGCAGGGTATGAGCCTTAATGTTGTAATAGTTGCGATAAGTAGTGCAAAAAGGTTTAAAGGAAGGTTTTTTGATGACACTCGAAGATATACTGAATTATTTCCAAAAGAAGCCGTTGAATATTTTGAAGAGAGTCCAAAAAAAGAATATATGCGTCCCTATCAGAGAAAAATTATCCTAAATTTTTAGTAGAAAAAGTGGTTCCCTTTATTGAAAATAAATTTCAGGTCAAATTGGATAAAAATAATTTAGGAGTGATGGGCTCAAGCATGGGGGGCCTTTCAGCCCTCAATACAATCATAGAATATCCTGAGGTTTTTGGATTCGCAGGATGTCTTTCTACACATTGGGTTGGAATTAAGCCGGGTGAATATTTATTACTTCCATTTAGAAAGAAGATTGATGGTGATAAGGATACTATCCAGGCAATCAATAAATATGTAGCTAACAACATATCCAAGATAAAAGATCACAAAATTTATTTTGACCATGGGACAGTAGGTCTAGATTATCTTTACAAGGGCCCACAAAATGATATTAATAGAATATTTAGTGACAACAAAGTATCTTTTGAGACTAAAGTTTTTCAGGGTCATGATCATGACCCGGTGGATTTTGGAAAGAGGTTTATGCCCTCACTTATCTATTTACTTGAAAATTAGAACTATTAGATATTAATCCCAATCACATGTGTACTTAATATCAAATGGTGAGAATCTATCGCCATCCCAAGAAGGTCCTATTGATAAATAGCCTACTATGCCATTGTCTCCAATAATCATTGGTGGATTTGATGCTCCATCATTAAAGACTGAAAGGTTTGAATAAGAATTCCCATAATCTGAGCTGGTATTAAATATGCTATCGCTTGACCACGTACTTGAATAAGACGAAGAATCATTAAAAATTGAATCAGTTAGCCACCCCGGGCCAAGAACTCCTAAGAACTCTCCATCTCCACTAATTATCTTTGCACCATTAAATTTGCTGCAGTCCCATGAGTTAACCTCTCCAGAATGAAGTATAGATATATTTAAAAGTAAAAATGTTAAAAAAAATATCTTCATAAAATTATTTTACTTAATTAAGAGCCCTGCACATAGCTTGTTTCCAGTTGGGTCTTTTAAATAAGCTAAATACATTTTAAATTTACCATAATCTCTTATGCCTGGTGGATCTTCAATTGAGGTTCCCCCGTTTTCAATTCCAGCTTGATGCCATGCATCACCTTGTTCAGTATTTTCTATGTTAAATCCAATTGTTGACCCATTTGAAACACTGGCAGGATTACCGTCAATTGGCTCAGTAATGCAAAAGCTTGATCCTTTGAAATTATAAAAATATCTTTTCTGACCTGTTAGATTTGGATACATTTTCCCAGGCTTTGCTTTAAGGGCTTCAAATATTTTGTCATAAAACAGCCTAGACTCTTCGATATCGTTTGTTCCAACCATCACATGACTAAACATAAATTCTCCTCATTTATTGAAGCAGATTAATTAAATAAAGTGAAGTAACTAATGCAAAAATCCATAAGAACAAAGCTAATAAGATGGTCCTGAAGTCTATTGCTTTGATTGCTTCTAGTTTAATTTGTGAGCCAATACAAAAAAGCGCTCCTACTAGAAATGTTCTACTAGTGCTTTCTAGGAATGACAAAACATGTTCACTTAAATTTAGCTGACTGCCTAATAAAATTGCCAAAACAAACATAAATACAAACAAAGGGGCCTTAATATTTGTGGTTTCATTATCTTTAAAAAAGACTCCTAAAGTTAATATCAAAGGTATTAGCCATAGGGTTCGTCCTAACTTAAGCGTTGCAGCAGTCTCAACTGTATTTCCTCCAAAAGACATAGCTGCTCCAATTACTGAGCTTGTGTCATGTATCGCCATTGCTGCCCATGAACCAAATTGTTCCTCTGACATACCTAGCCCGCTCCCAATTAATGGAAGTGCCGCTATTGCAACTGCATTAAATAGAAAAATTATTGCTAAAGAGATTAGTAAATCTTTTGGCTTTGCTTTAATTAATGGTGCAATTGCGGCCATTGCTGTTGCTCCACATATTGCGGTGCCAGATGCTATTAAGATAGCAAGTTTTTGATCTATTTTTAATACCCTTGCTATAAAAATGCCTACTAAAAAAGTAATAATTACAAAGCCAGATATGTATGGAAAATATTTTGATGTTAAATAGATGGCGTCTGATGATGCCATGGTTAATCCCAATATAACAATACCAGCTTGCAGCAAACTTGTGCCTATTGATTTATCGATAGTCTCATCAGAGTTTTTATGAATTAAAGCAAAGGCGACTCCTAGAGCTAATGCTATAAAAGGTGAGCCATATATTATTGCTATTAAGGCTAATGGGATTCCTATTAAAAATTTCATTCTGCTAAATGTTGAATTATTAATGTAGGAACATTGTGTGTATGAGATTTTATAGTTGCAACCATAGTTCGCTCTTTAATTCCCTTCTTAATTTCTGATACCTCTACCCCTTCATTGGTTAGCCTTTGATGAGCGTCTTCGATTGATTCAACTTCCCATGCCAACCCCCAAAGCTTGTCAGGGTTATGGTCATCATGCCCTTGCTCTATTACTTCAATAGTCGTTTTATTTAATCTAAAAAATAGCATCCTAGCCTTCCAGTGCTCTATAACCTTATCTAGAGCAAGTCGTATATTAAAAACATCTCTATAAATATCTATTAAGCCATCAGCGTCATTAGTATTTATGACAACATGATCTAACTTTTTGATAGTTGCGCTATCAAGATAATTAGACATAGGAAGAGTTCCTTCTGTATGCTCAATAATGAAAGTAAATATCCCCCTTGTGAGTTCGGGTGGTAAAAAAAGATTCTTCCATTTTCTAACCTCATTATTTTTAAGGTTTATGCCCTCTCCGTTAGAAATATCTCCAAGTAGGAAACCTTTATTTTTAATAGAAGCGGCTGTAGCTTCGATATCTTTTGAACCAAAGACAGAACCAATTAATCCTTCTCCGCTATCTTGAAGTGTTTGATCAACAAAATCAGCCCCTATTCCAACGCCATTTGATGCCAAGAGCTCAAAATAAGTATTTTTAAAATTAAAAATTACATTAGCGGTGCCAAGATCCTTATGCTCTCCTCGCCAAACAGAATCTATTCCAAATACCTTTTTATAATTTTTTTCAGCTTTATCTAAGTCGCTTACCGCAATAATTAGATGGTCCAGTTTGCTGGTCATATAAGCTTATTTTGTAATTGAGGGTTTGTATTTTCTTAGATTAAGTCTTCTTTTGATAAATACCCCAAGAGCAACGATTGACGCTGGTAGCAAAATCCTTAAAGGGTAAATCAGCAGTTCATAATAATTTGGAAAAAACTCCGCCAAAACAATCGCTATTAATGACATCCCTGCCATTATGTAAAAGAAAGCAAAGACAACATCAATTGTGGTCATCTTTAACGGTTGTGGTCTTTCTACTGAAAAATACAGCGCGATGCTTGATAAAAAAGCAAGGTTAATATTATTAAATGCTGATTCTATTTGATCAATCGGTACGAATAAGGTGTAGTAAAGAAGTATATATAAAAAAGATAAAGGTATTCCTACTTTTAATAAGGTCATAGAGTTTTCTCTTTTAAGCTCCCATCCTAATCTAATTTCTTCACTGATTTTTGGATTCTTATTTAAGCTTCGATTCAATGATACCCAATTCTTTTTTCTATTTATCCCAGATTTGGAATAGATTAACGACCAACCATCAATTTTAAATTCGCTATCAACATACTGCTCTGGAACCGGCTGGATTTGAGAACCAGCATCAACGCTGGATATTGCAATATAAATAAACTGTTCGTCGAAAGGATAGTTGTCTGCAATAGGATTGAAATCAAAATTAGATGTAACTATATATCTTGCTGAATATGCACCGCTATTTTGAATATGCTCTAATCTTCTAACCTCGTGCTTTGGATTTAACGAACTTAGGTTATTGAATTTAATAGAATCTATAGGATCTTCATTTTTAGATGTTATATCTAAATAAAATTCGGCTCCAAAGATTCCGTCTTCAATAGAAACATTTGTAATCCTTTCTACATCTATATTAAATGCTATTACTGAACTTATCTTTTCTATTTGATCAATGATAGATATTTGATTTCTATGCAACGTTTTAATTACATTCGAACTTTCTTTTGATGGTAGCGCCAGTTCCACTAGAGCACCATTCTTTAAATTATTTTTATTGTCCTTAAATAAAAGGTCTTTCGAGATGCCCATATAAATATCTCTTTTTCCATCTGTTTTATTGATCCCTGCGATGACTTTATTAACAAGTTCCCTCCGTGAAGAGAACTCAATTTTATCTCTGTTCATAATATTCTTAATAAGCAATGGAATTTCAAATTGAATAAAGCGCTGGTTGCATACTTGCTTTTCTTGAATCGACATATCAATTCCAACTTTTTCTATCAAGGACTCCATAGAAAGATATATATCAAAATTTGAGTCTTCTATTAAGGTAATGGGGTGTAGGATTTTTTGATAATCAATATATGACTCTCCAACTCCCACTGGTCTCGTGATAATTAATAAGTCCTGATTATAGTTTTGAATGCTATTTATAATATTCTGTTTAAGTTCATTGGGAACACCGCCTAAATGAATCAAATCAAGCTTGTTGATGTCTTGAGACTTAAAAAAGTTACTTATATCTCTTTGAAGGATTTTTTGATCTTTATGAGCTTCTTTATCAATATTGAATAAATAGATTTGTTCTTTTTTGAGCTCTTCTTCTTCATCCCAATATTTGCTGGCTGTAGAAAAATTGGCAACAAAAAAAACTCTTCCTTTCTTTTCAAGCAATTTAAGATAAGTTTTTGCTTTAAAGGCATATGTTTTTTCAGGATCGGTATATACGTTTGATCGGATATCAATTACGTTATATTCATCTGCATCTAATGTGGGAAAACCGTGAGAGTCATTAAAAATTATGGTCTCATTTGATTTTATGTCTTCAATGATTTCTTTTTTAAATTTTGAGATTCCTCCGAATGCACCAGGTCCTCTTATAAACGTGTATTCTTTAGAATTTACTGTACTAAGATATTGTTCGACAGCTGCTTCATCACGGCCTGCTTGAGTATGCTTAATGTCAACAAAGTCTATATTGATCGGAACTCCTCCAATGCCGCCATCTTTATTGATGAGATTTTCGATATAAGAAACACTCTTCTTCTCAAAATCAATAATTTTTGAAGCCATCTCCCCAATCTTTGAAGATCTATACCATAATAAAAAATTTATTTTGTCCAAGTTCTATCCGCTATTAATTTAATTTACCTTATATAAATTTTTTAAATTTAACAAGATGTTGTTATTTGAAATCTTTATTTTTCTTTTTTAAAAGAAAATAGGTCTCTAAAGAATGGAAGAATCCATATAATTTTCAGAAAGTTTTTTGGAAAAAGTCTGCTCATTAAGTCATAAAAACGTGCATCATAGCCAATAAGAATTCTTTTATTTTTTTTCTTTATATTTTTTAAAATCACTTTTGCAGCTTTAGAGGCGCTTGTTGGTGCATTGTTTTTAAAGACCATACCAGCCTCTTCTTTATTTGGTGCTTTACCAAAAAAAGATGCTGTTTCTGGATCAAAGCTCTTAAATCTTGATGAATTATAAATATTTGTGCCTATGTGTCCTGGAAAAACACAATAGACCTCCACTGGTGAGCCAGTCATTTCCATCTCTAGTGAAAGAGATTCTGTGAAAGCCTTTACGCCGAATTTACCAACATTATAAATAGATTGTTTTGGGACACTAAATAAACCAAATATGGACGAAACATTTACAAGAACCGCTTCTTTTCTTTCTTGTAAGTGTGGAAGAAATTCAGTGCTCATTTGGATTACTGAACTAAGCAAGATATCTAGTCCCCAGTTCCAGTCAGCTTCACTGACCTCATCGACTGATCCAATTACTGATATTCCAGCATTATTAATTACAATATCAATTTGGTTGTGCAGATCTAAGACTTTCTGTGGCAATTCCTTTATTTTATCTCTATCGCTAATATCAAATGCATGGGTTGAAACCGAGATATTCTTTTTTCTTACTATTTCTTTGGTTTCTTGAAGCGATTCATTATTCCAATCTACAAGAGCCAAGCTACATCCTTGATCAGAGAGCTCTTCTGCCAGCGCTCTCCCTATTCCTGAACCAGCCCCAGTTATAAGGGCTACCTTGTTCTGAAAATTTTTCACTCTGCAATGGATTTATTTTTTCTTCGCTCTACTTCTTCATTCACCATTTTTGCGCAATCACTTGCAGCTGTCTCAAAAACAAATGGGAAAATTGAATGAATAATCGCAGCCAAACCAGAAAAAGTCATCCTGAATCCGTAATATGCTGCACACCGCATGTGCTCGAAATATGTCTCACCGTTTGTTTGAGGATGATGAGTAAAGATTTTAGATAATTGTTTCAAGTTAAAATTTATTCTACAACATCAAGAATGTCATGGCGAACTTTGAATAAATAATCTATTTTGTAAAATAATATATCTTTTTGTATGGATCATACTTCAGTCTTGAGTTTGGATGCTCATATGAATACTCTTTTGTATGATGATTATATTTAATCTCTGCACTAGGCAGCTCGTAACTATATTGACGAGTGTACTGATTGTATTTTAGCTTTGTGTTGGGCAGCTCGTAAGTATATTGACGAGTGTACTGATTGTATTTTAGCTTTGTGTTGGGCAGCTCGTANGTATATTGACGAGTGTGATNATTNTATTTTAATACTGCGTTCGGATGAGCATTTTCATATTCTTTTGAATGNTGGTTATATTTTAGGTTAGCTTCAANNGGNNTTAAAAAAAATANANNGAATATTATTATAAATCGNNTCATCTTCTTACANANAATTNAGGAATATCATCTATTTGCTGAGCCTCATTTGGCCAACAAAATCCATTTTTCCTATAGGAAGACCCTTGACCCTCAACATGTCATACATAGTGGTGAGATGAAAATAAAAGTTCGGAAGTGAAAAAGACAAAATAAAGTCNGTGTTAGTAAATGGCCATCTTATATCGCCCATTTTAAAAACCACTTCTCCNTCTGAAAGTTTATCGATTTCATTGCTGCTAACTTGCAATAACTTTTGCTCTGCTTCTTTAAGAATATTCTGTAAAGCTTCGAAATCTAAATCAGGTGGCATTTTTGGAGGGCCAGACTCACCATTCTTTAAACCATTGATTGCGCCCAGTGAATGATGCGATATGCTAAATACCTGAAAGGCAAAAGTAGCCATATCTTCATATAACCTCATATCGACTATGTCTTGGAGATTCGTACCCTCTTCTTCAAAATGNNCTNTTGCTTTTTGNATTATTTTTGAAGCTGCTGGCAATAATTGCAGATATGTCTCAAGTGAAACATTNCTTAACGAAATGTTCATAACATTACTCCTCGTAATATTTAATGGGGTTAANAGTTAAACNTATCAATCCCAAAATAATTNATTTAGTCTATAGACCAAGTTCTNTCAATAGTAACTAGCTCTCTTTTATCACATGAAGTAACTTCNGCCCATCGCGCAAAAACCTCATTTCCGGCTCCAGCTGTAAAGAAATCGTCAAAACCTTTTCCCATTACTTCAAAACTTGGCCAAGCCGTCATTAATTCAAAACCTTTTGGGTTCATAGAGCCCATAAAAGTTGTTGTTAAATATTGTGTTCCTTTCATTCCATTTTCTTCTGAGAATTTTTTTACTCCCATAGAAACAGCTCTTACATCCTGCATAGTAAAACCATCATTGATCTCACAGTGCCAAATTTCAGCAGGGAAAGTTGTCGATCCAGNATTTTGAGAAAAAGTGTTTAAAGAAAAAATTAAGATAAAAGTTGAAGCGGTTACTTTAAATAATTTCATTGTTATCTCCTGTCAATTTATATTTTAATTTTGCCATAAAAAAAATTTATTTTCTTTTCATAAGAATTGTTAAGCCTTATAGGTATGTGTAAAAAAAGAGTACAATATTTGAAATGAATAAATACTTAACCAAGATAAAAGATCATTCTCTGTTTCAGATTTCTGTAACAACTGTTATTTTATTTTCATCCTTAATGGTTGGTATTAGTACCTATGATTTTGAGGGTACCTTTGTAAGGGTTCTAATAATTAGTGATATTTTTGTGACCGTCTTTTTTGTTATAGAAATATCTATTAGGTTCTTTTCAGAAAAAAATAAACTTAACTTTTTTAAAGATGGCTGGAATATCTTTGATTCTGTAATAGTGATTTCTTCTCTAATTCCTGCTGGAGCTGGAAGCTCTGTAATGGTTTTACGCTTGTTAAGGTTAGCGCGGCTATTAAGGGTTATATCTTTTATTCCAGAGTTAAGGTTCGTTATTGAGGCATTAATAGAATCTTTGAAAAAGAGTGTCTATGTCTTAATTTTAATATTCATCTTGTTATATATATACGGGGTCGCAGGCGTGATTCTTTTTGAGTCCGTAGAGGGCGGTAGGTTCGAGTCTCTTGGTGAGGCAATAATTACATTAATTCAGATTATGACCCTCTCTTCTTGGGAAACAGTCATGCTGCCTATTGTAGAAATATACCCAATGTCATGGATGTATTTTATTAGTTTTGTGGTTCTATCCTCAATAATTGTCTTAAACCTCTTTGTTGCTATTTTAGTAGATGTTGTTTCTGAAAGAAGAAAAAGGCTTGAGCAAGAAAGTCTAAACAAGAACAAATAGTCTTATTGGTTTTAACTGATTTTTATATATGTTTTATGCTTTCTTCAAAATTTTTGCCATCAAAATAAACTATCTTATTTACTTCGGGCGGATTGTCGACACATTTAAGATTGATGCTGAATACATCGGGATGAGATCGGGGTTGGTAAAAGGACTTTGTTCCGCATTTCTTACAAAAGAGATGCTTTGCAGTTTTAGACTCGAAAACATATTCTGTTAAAAGCTCTTTGCCATTAGTAATTTTAAATAAATGATGCTTTATAAAAAGGTGGTNGTAATCAAGCATGTCACATATCGAGCAATTACATTTCCAGAGCTGAACAGACTCGTCTGAATTAAATGTGAATCTTATTTCTCCACAATGACAGCCGCCAGAATATTCTTTCATATCAGATTATAAATATGTTTTTATCATTCAATTCGTTGAACGATATTGCGCCCAAGGCTATGTTTACATAAGCGTTATTAGATTTTGCTGTTAGTCGTGGCAAGAACACTCTAATTTTTTACAAACTTGATAGTTCTTAAAGTGAGCGTAAGCAATAAGAATTGAGCCACCTAATGTTAATGCCTTTTCTCCAAATTCTCCTAAGGTGCTTTCACCCAAAACAACTGCCAAGATAAGTGTTAGCAACCCAAGAATGCCTACAGGAAGAAATGATATTGTATTGTGATTTTTGTAGCCTGTGGTTAAAGCATAAATGCTGACAGGGACCGCTAAAAGTACAATTAACTTATGTATAAATTCATTATCAAGAGAAAAGGAAAGAATGCCTGAGGTTAGGATAAGAAAGGATGGAACGAAGAAACAATGAGCAACACACACAAAAGACAAAGTCATTGCTAACTTATCTGTTCTTTGTTGGGCTTTTATCATCACACCTCTCCTTTGTCCTAGCTGGTTGGGCATTATTAACTTGTATAGATATTTATTCAAGTTAAATTTATATAATCATTCCCAACTAAAAGAATTATTCACTATTTATACATTTAGTGATCTAGTTTTCCTTTATATTTAAGATGTTACTTCGAGCAGCAGGAGCACTCGCAGCAATCGCAGCAATTACACATGCAATTATTATAAACTAAAATACTTATCTATGTTTTAGATTGGTCAAAACAGCTTTTCTGTAGCATTTTTTTATGTGTAACCTTTACTTCTCATAAAAATGATGATAAGTTTACGTTACATTTTTTTAGGAGAGCTAAATGGTAATTGAAAAGAGAAATTTAACAATGTATTTAGGGCTAGGGGTTAGCCTACTAGGTGTAGTTTTATATGATCCATTAGGATTCTTGTTTACAGGCGCAGGATTAATAGTTATAGCGATGGGTTTAATTTGCGTGTTTGTTAGTTACAAGCAATTAAGTGAAATTGAAATAGTAAACAAGGCTGTCGAAGACTTTGAGAAGATTAGGAGAAGATGATGAATCCAGAAGTAGTAATACCAGTACTAGGAATAATAACTGGAATAATAGTGCCTGTATCTGTATTTATTTGGTTATATTTTGAAGGCAAAGATAAAAATAAAACAATATTAGAGATATCTAAAAATATCGATGACCCTTCAAAAATGCAAGACTTAATTGGCATGCTTGATGAAAGAAAAAAAGAACCAATTGATTACAGAAGAAGTGGTGTTGTTACTCTTTCCGTTGGCATTGGTCTCTTTCTTTTTGGCATATTCTTTATAGGAGCAATCTTAAAGGGTGTTGGGTCCTTGGTGGCCGCTATTGGTATTGGCCAAATTATTGCTGGTTATCTCTATCCAAATACTAGCGAAGAAATTACTAAAGCAGTTAATGCATTCGAAAAAAAATGACTTACTTTAAAAGATTTCTAATTATTTTTATCTGCGGTATTGTGCAAATATTTTATGCTGCATACCTTCTTTTAAATCTGTTTGGATATAGCGTCGATTGGCACATAAGCAATCATAGTGTTTTTATGTTCATTCCTGGAATCCTGGTCTTTGTTAGCTCGGGGATCTTATGTGCGTCTTATTATCTCGGAGACAGAAAAACCAATAATATTTTATATGACGAATATACAGCCCTTCGATATTATAAGATTGCAGCTGTTGGATATGCTCTAAATGGAATAGGTATATTTATACTTTTTTCAATCCAGGATTGGGCTAATTGGAATTTTCAAAGTGCTAACGATATGATTTATCAGATCGCTGCTTTTGCTTGGCTTACTTTCGGAGTTCTTTTAACAATATTTTCTGTTGGGGATTACAAAGAACATAAAAATGGGTAAACATCATCAAAATCTTTTAAATAATCTTGAAAAGTTCAGAAAATCAGCTGGCCTAACTCAGCAGGACTTGTCTGAAAGTGCAGAAGTTTCAAGAAAAAGCATCAACGCTATTGAAAATGGAGTTTATGTGCCATCAACAGTATTAGCTTTAAAGATTTCAAAGATTCTTAATTGTAGGATTGAAGATTTATTTGAGCTGCCTAAGAATTAATTCTGCAGAAGAGACTGCTCAAGAGCGACTGAATTGATTTAAACAATTAATAAGATTGTCCTTTATATAAATTCACTATAGTCACTCCAATTACAATCAAAAATAAACCAATGATCGTCTGCCAATTTAGTGTCTGTTTATAAAATACATAACTTAATAGCGCTACTGAGAAAACACCCAGCCCTGCCCAAGATGCATAAATGATTGCAAGTGGTAGTTTTTGAGATAGTAATGCCAAAAGATAAAAAGATGCGCCATATGATATTAGTAAAGTCGCACTTGGGAAGAGTTTTGAAAAGTTTTGTGATGCAGGCAAGAGCATTGTTCCTAAGACTTCGAGTGCAATCGCAAAAAAAAGAATTATGTATACATTCATGTTCTTTTTTTTAAACCTTTTGCAAAGTAATTATGACTCTTTATTTGGATCCCATATCACCAAATTTTTGGTTTTGAGTCTGTTTACAACTAACTTATATCTTGATTGTTCTTCCTTCCATTCTTTTAGCCACTTCTCACCGTCTCTCTCTGCATCAACAAAGATTGCATTAGTAAATGCCATAGGTAGTAATATTGCAACGTGAATCACTATGCTTGCAACTGTATTGTAGTTAAAAAATCCAAGATAATTTGCTGCCAAGAATCCAAAGAACACACTCCATATCGTGAACAAAACTAACATAAAGTAAGTCTGTAGACTTGGATCAGGCACATACTTTAGAGGATTATATCTCACATCCATTACTCTTCTCCAACCGCTTACAAGCTTCATTACACCTGTTCTGAATAGGCTAGGTTTTTTCACATTTGGTTCAATCATCTCTTCTCCTATTGGATCTTAAAAATTCTTTAATGACATGCATGCCAACTGTTGCCCATGTCACTAGGACTAAACTCCAAAACAATATCTCAATCATTTAAATTTAACAAGTTTTTTAATTCTTTATAATTAAAGCTAATTTTAGAGATTCAATTTTTTGTTCTCTGAAATATTCTACTCCACCTTGGCAAAGTGACCTAAGTAGTATTTATCATTAACCAGTTAGGGCGATCTTTCTACTTCATATTCTATGCCATTTCAAAGATGCTATTGTACCTTGATTCATCGTCTTAAAAGTATAAGGATCCAACGACCAAGGTTTAAAATATCGGCTAGCGCGGCCGACACATAAGTGAGGGCTGCTGCGCTCAGAATACGACTAACAGCTTTTTCATTTGACCTTGATACGTATTTCCCTGCCCTTAATAAAGGAAGCGCTTTAGAAAAACTTGCATCAAATTCAATCGGCAAAGTCACCGCATGAATCATCATGCGAGCGATAAAACCAGATAGTCCTAGGAAAAGTAATAAAGAAAATGGTATTGGATGCCGGGTAATAATACCGATCACTGGCGATAAAGAAATAATGACAACACTCCAACGGGCTATCTTATCAACAACGGGAACCATCTTCGTTCTGGTAGCCAAACGTTTGTCACCTTGCTGATCCTGAATCGCATGTCCCACCTCATGAGCCGCAATAGCGATTGCTGTTAACGATTTGGATTCATAGTGCTCTCGCAGAAGCCGAACTTTTTTTTCAATTGGATCATAATGATCTCCTAGCTCAGTCACTTCAACCTTGACATCTTTTAAAGAAAACCTTTCAATCAAATGCTTTGCGAGCTCTCCTCCAGTACCGCGCATTTCAGGCTTTTCCGATGAATATCTCCTCATAACCATCTTCACCCACAAAGATGGTCCAAATATCAGTGCTAGGAGCAGGAGTGCCCCCACCAATGCTAAAACCATATTTTATCCTCTTAAATAAATTATTCTCTGTATTGCTTCTCTTTTGGAATTAAGTAATTAAGCACATCATTCCAGTTCTTAAATTTTTCACTCAAAAAATGAATGTGCTCGCCTTTAAATTCTCCTGCACCATTTGCAGTTCTATCATCTATTAAAAAATCTCCAGCATTTAGATTTTTATTATGGCTAAGTATCAATCTTTTATGTGCTAAATCACCTAAATATTTTTGAACCCAAAGGAATTTATCTGTCCATGCAGAAGGATTTTTCCAAGGCGCAGTAGATAAAATATAAACATCATAGTGTTGTGTGAGTTTTTCATATGCCTCGATTGCGCCATCGACAGGCTTCATCTTTGAAAATATTCCAGGTACATCGTCTAAGTCATTTTTAAATGCTGTTCTTTCTTCTTCTGTTAAGGCATCGATACCGCTTTGAAAATTTACTAGGACATTATCCATGTCTACATAAACAATTTTCATATATTCTGCCCCATTAAATCACTTTTAAATCTACTTCACCGAAACGGAGTGCTTTGGAACAGTGATTATTATTAAGCATTTTTCCAAAAATTTAATGTTCTCATATTTACTTGATTGTTATCCTTGATTAATTCTAAAACATTATTATAAAAATTATCTGCTTCTTCATCGGAGACCAACAATCTTAGACACTCTATAACTCTGGTAATTCTCAATTGATTGTGATCGTGTTGATCATTCCAATACATATTTCTCTTTAGAAAAGAAAAGAACCATTGAGAGGACTTAATAATATTATTTGTTGCTTCTTTATTGTTTTTAATTTGAACAACAACATCTTGACTATCGAGATAATATCCATGGAGTACAGATTGACTAGGTTTGTTCAGTGGAAAAACTATTTGAATAAAATCATGATTTTCTTCTATTTCTTTATCTGAAAAAGACCAAATGTCTTCGAGTGTTCTTTCTTTAAAATCTCTTCCTTTCAGAGTTAGAAAATCTTCATAAATCACTGTTCGAAACTACTCGACAGTAATGGAGTAATGCCAAACGACTTATAAATCGCATGAATTAGCTCTTCGTCTTCAGCGAAGGTTATCTCACAGCGAACCAAATTTAGGTGAAGCGTGCTGCTGTATGTTACTCGCTTGCCCTGTTCAGATTTTTCAATTTTGTAATCCGACAAATTAGCGGTATCGAGTTGTCTTACGACACTTGAATAAGAAACCCCAGATTTGAAGTTTCCGCACAGGTAATAAATTTCATTTCTTGCCGATAATGCAAAGAGTGCGTAAACCCCAAGCAGAAGCAGGAGCAGACCGACCACAAGTGGTTTCAAATTACTCCACCGTTACTGATTAAGTTGGAACAGTGATTTGGTTTTTTGCCCTGAAATGCCTTATGGAAGTTTTGATAAAACTTAATGTATTTTTTTTCCATTAT
>NHJX01000007.1 GCA_002169105.1 Gammaproteobacteria bacterium TMED226
TTTAGGGCAATAAATTTTAACGCGAATGCGGCCATAGAGGGTTTGTAGCCCCGTAAAAGGAGATAAAATTGAGCATAGGCTTAATAGGAAAGAAATCTGGTATGTCACGTCTTTTTCTTGAAGATGGTGAGTCTATTCCAGTAACTGCAATTTCTGTCTGCGGTAACTTTGTTGCTGATATAAAAACAAAAGAAAAAAATGGATATAACGCTCTTGTTGTAGCTAAAACAAAGAAATCTAATAATTTAAAAAAATCTCAAACTGAATTCTTTAAAAAAATAAATATTAACCCTGGTTCACTTGCAGAATTCAAGATTGAAGATGATTCAATCATTCATGAAGTTGGAAAGCATCTCACTGCAGATTTGTTTGAAGTAGGCCAACATGTTGATATTACTGGGATTTCTAAAGGTAAGGGTTATGCCGGCGTTATTAAAAGACATAATTTTGCAATGCAAGATGCTACTCATGGAAATTCACTTGCACATAGAGCCCATGGATCAATTGGACAGTGCCAGACTCCAGGTAGAGTATGGAAGGGAAAAAAAATGTCAGGCCATATGGGTAATGTCCAAAAAACTGTTCAAAGTTTAAAGATTGTTGATATGGATATTGAAAATAATGTCTTATATATCAAAGGTGCTATTCCTGGCTTTAATGGCTCTGAGGTAAGAGTTAAACCATCAATTAAAAAATCATGAAAATAGAACTCCTTTCAAATACTAAGAATAAAGATGTATCAATTTCTAATGATGCTTTTAATAAGGAATTTAATGAATCTTTAATCCATCAAGCTGTTGTTAGTTTTATGGCAGCTTCTAGACAAGGAAGCGCAAAACAAAAGAATAGATCTGAAGTACGTGGCGGTGGTAAAAAACCATATAGACAAAAAGGTACCGGTAGAGCTAGGGCTGGAACAATTAGAAGCCCTCTCTGGAGAGGTGGAGGAATTACTTTTGCATCTAGACCAAGAGATTTTAGTAAAAAGATAAATAAGAAGATGTATCGTGCTGCTATCAAATCTATCTTTTCAGAATTAGTTAGACAAAATAGGCTCGTTGCAATTGAAAAGCCTATTCTTGAGAAACCAAAAACAAAAGAAATAGCCAGTTTCATAAATGAATTTTCTCTTAGCAAAGTATTAATAATTACTGATGAGCTAGATGCAAATTTATACCTATCTGCTCGAAATATTCCAAATGTTGATGTTATTACAGTTAGAGAAATCAATCCTGTAAATCTTCTAAAGCCTCAAAAAGTTGCAGTTACTAGTGAAGCTTTAAAAAAAATTGAGGAGTGGATAAATGGATAATGAAAAACTATTCACATTAATTAAAGCTCCAATTATTACTGAGCAGACTGCTCGACTTGGAGAAAGTCTCAAGCAAGTTGTTTTCAAGGTAGATCTTTCAGCCAATAAGAGAGAAATTAAAAAAGCTGTAGAAGAATTATTCAAAGTAGAGGTTTTAAAAGTTACCACCTCAGTTGTTAAAGGAAAGAATAAAAGAAATAGATTTGGCGTTTATAAGAAATCAAATTATAAAAAAGCATTTGTGTCGATTAGCAAAGACTCAGAAATACAATTCGAGGGTATCAACTAATGGCTATTATTAAATCTAAACCTACTAGTCCAGGAAGAAGAGGCTTAATTTCAGTAAAATCTGATTTACATAAGGGTAAGCCTCATAAGTCCCTCATTGAATCAAAGTCTAAAAGCGGTGGAAGAAATAACAATGGAAGAATTACTGTCAGACATCAAGGTGGAGGCCATAAACAGCACTATAGAATAATTGATTTTAAGAGAAATAAGTTTGATATTCCTGCAGTTGTTGAAAGAATAGAATATGATCCAAACAGATCTGCACATATAGCTTTATTGAAATATCTCGATGGAGAAAGAAGGTATATTATTGCTCCATCTAAGATAAAAATAGGTGATGAAATTATCTCTTCAGATAATTGTGAGATTAAGACTGGAAATTCAATGAAATTAAAAGATATACCACTAGGTACTAATATTCATTGTGTTGAATTAAAGCCTATGAAAGGAGCACAAATAGCCAGAAGTGCTGGTACGTCAGCAAGGCTAATAGCTAAAGAGGGAATATATGCAACATTAAGACTTCAATCTGGCGAAACTCGGAAAGTTTTATGGGAGTGTCGGGCAACCTTAGGCACAGTATCAAATCAAGAAAGTAATCTAAGATCTTTGGGCAAGGCTGGAGCAAAAAGATGGAGAGGAGTAAGGCCAACAGTTAGAGGTGTTGCAATGAATCCAGTTGATCACCCTCATGGTGGTGGTGAGGGAAGAACATCTGGTGGAAGACATCCTTCAACTCCTTGGGGAGTTCCAACGAAGGGATATAAAACAAGAAAAAATCAAAGAACAGACGATCTCATTATAAGAAGAAGAGGTAAAAAATAATATGCCTAGATCATTAAAAAAAGGACCATTTGTGGATTTATCTTTATCTAAGAAAGTAGATCAGGTAATCGCTAACAATGACAAGAAACCAATTAAAACATGGTCAAGAAGATCGATGATAATACCTTCAATGGTTGGCTTAACGATATCTGTTCATAATGGAAGACAGCATATTCCAGTATTTATTAATGAAGATATGGTAGGCCACAAATTGGGTGAGTTTGCAATAACAAGAACTTTTAGGATGCATTCTGGAGATAGGAAGGCTTAATTATGGATACTAGAGCATATTTAAAAGGAACAAGACTTTCACCTCAGAAAGCTGCGCTAGTGGCAGATCAAATTAGAGGTAAAAAAGTTGGCGAAGCAATGGATTTTCTTGGTTTCAACAAACAAAAGGGATCAGCGATTATTAAGAAGCTATTAGAGTCTGCAATTGCAAATGCTGAAAATAATAATAATTCTGATATTGATAAGCTATCTGTAAAAACAATAATTGTTAATCAAGGCATGAGACTAAAAAGAATGAAGCCAAGAGCAAGAGGAAGGGCTGATAGGATTATAAAACCAACGTGTCATATTGAAATAATATTGACAGAGGGAGAGAAATAATGGGACAAAAAGTGAATCCTAATGGTTTTAGGCTAGGTATTTCAAAGAAGCAAAATGCTAATTGGTATGCAAAAGGTAAAGATTTTCCTAATAACTTAATAGAAGATTTAAAGGTTAGAGAACATTTAGCAACAAAATTAAAGAATTCTTCAATCAGCAAAATAGAATTAGAGAGAACAGCAGATGCCTTTATAGTAAATATTCATACTGCAAGACCTGGAATTATTATAGGTAAACGCGGCGAAGAAATTGAGAATTTGAAGAAGGCGATAGAGAAAATAGTTAAAGGAAAAACTCAAATAAACATCAAAGAGGTAAGGAAACCAGACTTAGATGCAAAAATTCTGGCAGAAGGCGTTGCTCAACAGCTTGAAAAAAGGGTTATGTTCAGGAGAGCAATGAAAAGGACTGTTCAAAGTGCCTTAAGACAAAGTGCTAAAGGTGTAAGGATAGAAGTATCTGGAAGACTTAATGGTGCTGAGATTGCAAGAACTGAATGGTATAGAGAGGGCAGAGTTCCTCTTCATACTTTAAGAGCAGACATTGATTATGGAACCGCCGAAGCTTTAACAACATATGGGATTATTGGTGTAAAAGTATGGGTTTATAAGGGTGAGATAACCGAAGATCCCTATAAAAGCCAATTAGGAACTAATTAAGAAAAATGCTACAACCTAAACAAACTAAATTTAGAAAAATGCATAAGGGCCGAAACCGAGGTTTAGCCCAGAATGGCAATACTATTGCTTTTGGAAGGTTTGGGCTAGTTGCTTCTGATAGAGGAAGGATAACTGCAAGACAAATAGAAGCAGCCAGAAGAGCCATGACAAGATATATCAAAAGAGGTGGAAATATCTGGATTAGGATTTTCCCTGATAAGCCTATTACTAAAAAGCCATTAGAAGTGAGAATGGGCAAGGGTAAGGGTAATGTTGAATACTGGGTAGCTCTAGTTCAACCAGGCAAGGTAATGTTTGAGATGGCAGGTGTTGAAGAAGAGATTGCTAGAGAAGCTTTTAGGCTAGCATCTGCGAAACTTCCAATTAAGACTCATTTTGTTAAAAAGGATCTTTAAATGAAAAAAGAATTAGCAGACTTAAGAAAGAAAAACTTAGAACAATTAAATGCTGAGCTAATGTCTGTTAGGGAGTCCCAGTTTGGATTAAGAATTAAGCACAAAACAGGTCAACTTAATGAAACCAGTGAGTTAAAAAAATCTAGAAGAAAAATAGCAATGATAAAAACCTTAATCAATGAAGTTAAATTAAAGGATAAAGAGTAATGGAATCAACTAACCCAAGAATTTTAACCGGTATAGTTACCAGCAATAAGTCTGATAAGACGGTTACAGTAAAGATAGAAAGAAAAGTTAAACATCCTTTTTATGGAAAAGTTATTAAAAGAGCTACTAAGGTTCATGCTCATGATGAGAACAATATTGCTTCTATAGGGGATATCGTTTCTGTTAAAGAGTGTCGCCCTATTTCAAAAACAAAGACTTGGGTTTTAGTTCAAGAAACTATCTCAGATATTGCTAAGGAGGAAGAGTAATGATTCAAATGCAATCTCTACTCAAAATAGCCGACAATAGCGGGGCCCGGAGCGTAATGTGTATTAAGGTTTTGGGTGGATCAAAAAGAAGATATGCGAATATTGGAGATATTATTAAAGTAGCTATTCGCGAAGCAATTCCAACAGGTAAGGTTAAGAAGGGTCAGGTNGTTGATGCTCTTATCGTTAGAACAAAAAAAGGCGTCCGAAGACGCGATGGCTCTTTAATTAAATTTGATGAAAATGCTGCCGTACTCATTAATGCNCAAAAAGCCCCTATAGGAACTAGAGTTTTTGGGCCAGTAACAAGAGAGTTAAGAGATGGTAAACATATGAAGATTCTCTCGTTAGCACCTGAGGTTATATAAGATGAAAAATCATANAATCCCTACAAAATTAAGATCTGGTGATGAGGTGATTGTTATTGCTGGAAAAGATATTGGAAAGAAGGGAACTATAAGAGAAATTTCAAAATATAAAAACAAAGCTATCGTTACAGGNATAAATATGGTCAAAAAGCATACTAAGCCAAATCCAGAGATGGGTGTTACAGGAGGAGTTGTCGAACAAGAAGCATCAATATCCTTATCAAATATAGCAATATGGAATTCTAAAAAGAAATCTAAAGATAAAATCTCATATTCAACTGATAAAGATGGAAAGAAGATAAGATTATTTAAATCTGACGGGGTGGAAATCAAATAATGGCTAATTTAAAAGAAAAATATAATAAAGAAATTCGNCCAGCTCTTAAAAAAGATCTTGGAATAGATAATATTATGGCTGTTCCTAAATTAACAAAGGTTGTTATAAATATGGGTGTTGGTGAAGCTGCAAATGATAAAAAGCATCTCGAATCAGCATTACAGAATTTAACAGCTATTGCTGGACAGAAACCAATAGTAACAAAAGCAAGACAATCAGTTGCAAGTTTTAAAATTAGAGAAGGTTGGCCATTNGGATGCAAAGTTACTCTAAGAGGCAATAAGATGTATGATTTTATGGAAAGACTTATCATGATAGCAATTCCGAGGGAAAGAGACTTTAGAGGTCTAAACCCTAAATCATTTGACCAACAAGGCAATTATAATTTTGGTATCAAAGAACAAATTATTTTTCCTGAAATTAATTATGACAATATTGACAACATAAGAGGTATGGATGTTTGCATTAATACATCAGCAACATCTCCAGAGCAAGCAAAAGCACTTTTAAAGGCTTTTAATTTTCCATTTAAACAATAGGCAGAACTATGGCAAAGAAATCAATGATAGCTAGAGAGGTAAAAAGAATTAGAACAGTTGCAAAATATGCTGATAAAAGATCTGCTCTTAAAAAAATAATGAGTGATGAGAATGTATCAAGTGAAGAAAGGTATGAGGCGCGTATTAAATTTCAAAAACTACCAAGAAATGCAAGCCCGTCTCGAGTTGTTAGAAGATGTCAGGTAACAGGAAGGCCTCATGCAGTTTATAGAAAATTTGGTTTAAGCCGAATTAAGCTAAGAGAAGCAGCTATGAGAGGAGATATACCTGGTTTAGTTAAATCAAGTTGGTAATAATATGAGTTTTCAAGATCCAATATCAGACTGCTTAACAAGAATAAGAAACGGNTTAATGCGTGGTAAAGACCAAGTACTTATTCCTCATTCAAAATTAAAACATGACCTTGTTAATGTTTTGATATCAGAAGGCTATTTAAAAGCATCTAAGCAGACTAGTTTTGATGATAAGCCTATGATTGAGGTAGAGCTTAAATATCATAATGACACACCTGTTATCAAAGAACTAAAAAGAATAAGCAAACCAAGTTTAAGAAAATACTCTAGTGCCTCTGATCTTGATGAGGTAAAAGGAGGACTAGGTTCTTATATCATTTCAACAAACCAAGGGCTTATGACAGATAAAGATGCCAAGAAAAAAAATATTGGCGGCGAAATTTTGTGTGAGGTATTTTAATGTCTAGAGTAGCAAAAAATCCAATAACTGTTCCTGATTCGGCAAATATTACTATTGATGGCAATTTAGTAAAAGTTACCGGTGTTAAAGGAGAATTAGATTTTGTTATCCCTGAATCAGTGACGCTTGTAGCTAATGAAAATATTCTTACTGTTAATTATGATGAAGACAATCAGAAGTCAGTTGCTTTAGCTGGAACAACAAGATCAATAGTAAATAATATGATAATTGGTGTGACAAATGGTTATGAAAAGAAATTAGAACTTATAGGAGTTGGATATAGAGCAAAAGCTTCAGGTAAATTATTAGAATTAACTTTAGGCTTCTCGCATCCAATTAAGTATCAATTACCTGATGAAGTTGAGGTCGAAACACCGTCACAGACAGAAGTTGTATTAAAGAGCCACAATAAACAAGTCTTGGGTCAAGCAGCTTCAGAAATAAGAGCCTTTAGACCTCCTGAACCCTATAAAGGGAAGGGAGTAAGATATTCTGATGAGCAAGTTAAAAGAAAAGAAGCTAAAAAAGCTGCAGGGACAGGTGCGTAATGAGTATTAAGAATTTTTCAAGATTAAGAAGAGCTAAGAAGACTAGAGCAAACATCAGAAATCAAGAATCACCAAGGCTGACCGTTTATAGATCTTCTCAACACTTTTATGCTCAAATATTTGATAGTCTTGGATCAAAAGTAATTGTTTCAGCCTCAACAGTGGAGAAAGATGCAAAAGTAGATTCAAACAACCTTGATGCTGCAGCAAAAGTTGGCAAAAAAGTTGCTGAGAGAGCCTTGGAAAATGGCATTAAAAAAGTTGTCTTTGATAGATCGGGCTACAAATATCATGGCCGTATAAAAGCTCTAGCAGATTCAGCTAGAGATGCAGGATTGGAGTTTTAATCAAATGAAAGAAAATAATGCAATCAATAATCAACAAGCTGATGCTCTTGAAGAAAAGTTAGTTCAAGTAAACAGAGTTGCCAAAGTAGTCAAAGGTGGAAGAGTATTTGGTTTCACCGCACTTACTGTTGTTGGAGATGGTAATGGCAGGGTTGGCTTTGGAAGAGGTAAGGCGAAGGAAGTTCCTATTGCAATTCAAAAGGCTATGGAAAACGCAAGAAGAAGCATGGTGGAAGTAAAGCTTAATAATACTACTTTATGGTATCCAATTAAGGCAAAGCATGGTTCAGCTAATGTATANATGCAACCTGCTTCAGAAGGAACTGGTATTATCGCTGGTGGAGCAATGAGAGCAGTCCTAGAACTNGCTGGTGTTCAAAACGTATTAGCTAAATGTTATGGGTCTACAAATCCTGTAAATGTTGTAAGAGCAACGATCAANGCATTAAGCGCAATGGAATCACCAGAAACAGTTGCTTTAAGAAGAGGCAAAAAGGTTGATGAAATATCATGAGTAAACAAGAAACAATAAAAATTAAACTTATAAAAAGTGGCATTGGAAGGATGAAGAAACATAAGCTATGTATTCAAGGCTTGGGTTTTAGAAAGCTCAATCAAACTGTGACAGTCATTGATACTCCTAGCAATAGAGGGATGATAAATAAAATATCGGATATGTTAGAGGTTGTAGAAAGCTAAAATGAGTGAAGAAACAAAAAACATTATGAATCTCAATTCAATTTCTGATGAAGGATCTTCAAAGAANAGAAAAAGAGTTGGCAGAGGNATTGGATCAGGAACAGGCAAGACTGCCGGAAGAGGTCATAAAGGTCAAAAATCAAGATCAGGTGGAAATATAAGACCTGGTTTTGAAGGTGGTCAAATGCCATTACAGATGAGATTACCAAAATTTGGATTNTCTTCCAGAGTAAATAATAACTCTAAAGAGGTAAATGTTAAAAATATTGATGGAATGGAGTTGGTTAATTTATTAACTTTGAAAGAAAATAAGATAGTTAGCAAGTCAACAAAAAAAGTAAAAATATTTGGNAATACTAACATTACTTCAAAGGTAACAGTTGAGGGCATAAANGTATCAAAAGGCGCTAAAGAATCTATCGAAAATGCAGGCGGCAAAGTCGTTGAAGATAAAATGATAGAGAANCCTCAAAAAGAAGAGTCTAAAAAAGAGGACGCTAGTAAACAATGACAGAGCAAGGTAGCATGAGTGATCTTTGGAAACGCTTAAGATTCGTTTTTATTGCTATTCTTGTATACAGAATGGGCACACATATTCCTATACCTGGAATTGATCCAGTTCAATTAGAAAGATTTTTTTCATCCCAGGACGATACTCTTATTGGGCTATTTAATCTATTTTCTGGGGGCGCCCTTGAAAGAATGAGCGTCTTTGCTTTAAACGTTGTTCCATATATATCATCTGCAATTATTATGCAGCTTTTTTCAAATTCAATACCTTATCTTCAAGAACTAAAAAAAGACGGACAAGCAGGAAGGAATAAAATTACACAATACACAAGATATGGAACTGCATTATTAGCCTTTATACAAGGATTGGCTTTGGCAGTAACTCTATCAACAACAGCAGCCATTAATCCAGGTATCTCTTTTATACTACCTGCTGTATTCTCAATTGTTGCAGGAACAATGTTCCTTATGTGGTTAGGAGAACAAGTATCTGAAAGAGGAATAGGAAATGGCATATCTATAATTATTGCAACTAGTATTCTTACTGGTATACCAGCAGCAATTGGCCAAGCATTAGAACAATCTAGACTTGGAGAAATAAGCATTCTTTTATTAATTGGAATTGGCTTGCTCTCAATGGCAGTCATTGCAATAGTTGTCTTTATTGAAAGAGGACAAAGAAGAATAACTGTTAATTATGCACAAAGACAACAAGGAAGAAAATTAATGCAGGCTCAAACTAGCCATCTTCCATTTAAAGTAAATATGGCTGGTGTTATACCTGCAATTTTTGCGAGCACATTCCTATTATTTCCTGCATCTTTATCATCTTGGTTTGGGGAAAGTGAATCCTTAGGATTTCTTCAGAGCTTTGCATTACTTATGAACCCTGGACAGCCTTTATACATTATTGTTTTTGCTACTCTTATTATTAGCTTTTGTTTTATATGGTTAGCGTTAACATTTAACACAAAAGATGTCTCAGATAATTTAAAGAAATCTGGAGCATATATAGCTGGAATTAGACCAGGAGAGCAAACAGCAAATTATATTGATTCAGTTCTAGCAAGATTAACGGTATTCGGCGCAATTTATTTAACGTTAATATGCTTGCTGCCTATAGCGCTTATGAATTTTGGAGGCATATCTCCAACTATTTCAGTAGGTGGAACATCGGTATTAATTATAGTAGTTGTTTTGATGGATTTTATGGCACAAGTTCAATCTCACATGATGTCATCTCAGTATTCTTCTTTAATGAAGAAAGCAAATTTAAAAAATTATAAAAGGTAATATGAAAGTTAAAGCATCAGTTAAAAAGATTTGCAGAAATTGTAAAATTGTTAGACGAAACGGTGTTCTGTTTGTAATTTGTAAAACAGATCAAAAACATAAACAAAGGCAAGGTTAAATTATGGCAAGGATTGCAGGGGTAAATATTCCAGAAAACAAACATGTTGAGATCTCTTTGACTCATGTTTTTGGAATTGGTAGAAAAACAGCTCAAAACATATGTGAGGAACTCAAGATAGATTACACAAGAAAAATATCTGATTTATCAGAAGAGGAAATTGAAAGCATAAGGAATGCTATTGCATCTCATGTTGTTGAAGGCGATTTAAGAAGAAATATTAGCACTAACATAAAGAGATTAATGGACTTAGCTACATATAGAGGAATAAGGCACAGGAGAAAGCTTCCAACAAGAGGACAAAATACTAAAAATAATGCAAGAACTAGAAAAGGGCCTAAGAAGCCTATGAGAGGTTAAAAGAATGGCAGTTAAGGGAAAGAAAAATAGAAAAATAGTTACGGATGGAGTAGCTCATATACATTCATCTTTTAATAATACAATTGTGACTATTACTGACAAACAAGGCAACACAATCTGTTGGGCAACTTCTGGTGGTGCNGGATTTAAAGGATCAAGAAAAAGCACCCCGTTTGCAGCTCAGATTGCAGCAGATAAAGCAGGCAATGCTGCTAAAGAATTCGGCATGATAAGCCTAGATGTAAAAGTTAAAGGACCTGGGGGCGGAAGAGAGTCCGCTATAAGATCTTTAAATTCATGTGGGTTAAAAATTAAGAGTATTACAGATGTGACCCCACTTCCTCATAATGGATGCAGACCATCCAAAAAAAGAAGAGTATAACGGAGAAATAAATGGCTAGATATAGAGGACCATCATTAAGACTTTCTAGAAGAGAAGGCACAGACTTGCTATTAAAAAGTGGTATAAGGGCAATTGAATCAAAATGTAAAATGGATACAGTGCCAGGAGTTCATGGGGCTAGAAGAAGCAGACTATCAGATTACGGACTTCAGCTTAGAGAAAAACAAAAAGTTAGAAGAATGTATGGAGTTCTTGAAAAACAATTTAGAAATTATTATAAAAAAGCTGCGTCGCTTAAAGGTAATACTGGAGAGAACCTCTTGTCTTTGCTTGAAAAAAGGCTTGATAATGTTGTTTATAGAATTGGATTTGGATCTACTAGAGCTGAAGCAAGGCAGATGGTTTCTCATAAGGCTTTTATGGTAAATGGCAAAGTTGTGAATATACCTTCATACCAAGTTCAGCCAGGTGATGAAATAGAAGTTAGAGAGTCAAAAAGGGGCCACTTAAGAATCACTGCAGCGTTAAAAATTGCAGAATCAAGAGAGGATTGTGACTGGATAGAAGTAGATGATAAAAATTTTAAGGGAGTATTTAAATCAGTTCCAGATAGAACAGACTTAAGTACTGAAATCAACGAAAATCTCATCATTGAGCTTTACTCAAAATAATTTAATAAAGGCGGAGAATATTATGCAAACATCAGTAATAGATTTATTAGTACCAACTGAAATTCAGGTTGATGACATTTCAGATACTTTATCAAAAGTAACGCTCGAACCTTTAGAACGAGGATTTGGCCACACCCTAGGAAATGCTTTAAGAAGAATTCTTCTTTCATCTATGCCGGGAGCTGCAGTAACAGATGTATCAATAGATGGCGTATCACATGAATACAGCACAATAGAAGGGGTTAGAGAAGATGTAATAAATATACTTCTTAATATCAAGGACATGCCTATTGATCTTATTGAAGGTGATTCCGCAGAGGTAACATTAGATATTACAGGACCATGTGATGTTTTAGCATCATCTTTTGATGTTCCTGGTAATGTTGAGCTTGTAAATCAAGACTTTCATGTTGCTACCATTGTCGACAAGGTTAATTTGAAGATGACACTAACTGTTAAAACAGGTAGAGGTTATGAGCCAGCAGATTTAAGAGAAGACGAGGACAGGGTTATTGGAGCACTTAAACTAGATGCTTCTTATAGCCCAGTAAGGAGAGTTTCATATACCGTCGATAATGCAAGATCTGGAAAGAGAACAGATTTAGACAAACTTGTTATTGAACTTGAAACTGACGGTACTTTGGATCCAAAGATGGCTATTGAACACTCTGCAACAATACTTCAGCAGCAGCTAAGTTCATTTGTAGATCTTGATGCTATTGCAGAACAAGAGGCCAAAAAAGATCAAAATGATTTNGATCCNATATTGNTAAGGTCTATTGAAGAATTAGAACTTACTGTTAGATCTACAAACTGCCTCAAAGCAGAAAGTATTTTTCTTATTGGAGATTTAATACACAGGTCTGAATTTGACTTACTAAAAACACCAAATCTTGGTAAAAAATCTTTAAATGAGATAAAAGATGTTTTAGCTTCGAAGGAGCTATCACTTGGTATGAATGTAGAAAATTGGCCACCAGTGGGATAAANAATGAGACACAGAAAATCAGGAAGAAAATTTAATAGGAACTCTTCTCANAGAAAAGCGCTATTTAAAAACCTTGCTATAGCTCTTATTGAAAGGGATATAATCAAAACGACACTACCTAAAGCAAAGGAGTTAAGAAAGTTCATAGAACCATTAATTACCCTTGCAAAAAATGATACTGTTGCAAATAGAAGACAGGCCTTTAGTAAATTAAGATCTGATTCGGCTGTTGCAAAGCTTTTTACAGAAGTTTCTGTAAATGCTAAGGATAGAAAAGGTGGTTACACACGAGTTATTAAAGCTGGGTTTAGGCCTGGAGATAAAGCCGATATTGCATATATAGAGCTAGTTGATAGAAATATGGAAGATTCTGATGATTTGAATTCTAACCCACCTGAATTGAAAGAAGAAGGGACTGCAGCCTAAATTAGAATCTCTTTAAGGAATTGACCTGTATAAGATTTTTTCTCCTTAATAACATCCTCTGGACTTCCCTCAGCAACAATCTCACCCCCATCTGAACCTCCCTCTGGACCTAAATCAATAATCCAGTCAGCTGTTTTTATAACATCAAGATTATGTTCAATCACAACGACNGTATTACCTTGTTTTTTTAATCTATCAAGAACTGATAAAAGTAATTCAATATCAGCAAAATGAAGCCCTGTAGTGGGCTCATCTAAAATAAAAAGGGTTTTACCAGTACTTCTTTTAGATAACTCTTTAGATAATTTAATTCTTTGCGCTTCTCCGCCTGATAAAGTTAATGCAGATTGACCAAGTGTTATATATCCAAGACCAACATCACTCAGAGTAACAAGTTTCTTTTTAATAGGTGGATGAGCATCAAAAAAGTTCAAAGCATCTTCAACAGTCATATTAAGTATATCGCTTATATTTTTATCTTTAAATTTGACTTCTAATGTCTGTTCATTGTATCTAGCACCACTACAAACATCACACTTAACATATACATCAGCAAGAAAATGCATTTCAACCTTTATCATTCCATCACCCTGGCATGCTTCGCATCTTCCTCCTTTGACATTAAAACTAAATCTTCCAGGTTTATACCCCCTAGATCTAGCTTCAACAGTTTGTGATAAGAGATCCCTTATATGAGAGAAAAGACCTGTATAAGTAGCTGGATTTGATCTAGGTGTCCTTCCAATCGGGGATTGGTCAATGCTAATAACTTTATCAAGATGATCTAAACCCTCAATTTTTTCACATTTAATCTCTTTTGCTAACTTTGATTTATTTAAAACAAAAGAGCTTAGTGGTAATAATGTTTGATTTATTAATGATGACTTCCCTGATCCAGATACTCCTGTAATGCAGGTAAATAAACCTATTGGAATATCTGCAGTTATTTCTTTTAGATTATTCTCACGAGCATTAATAATCTTTATTTTTTCATTTTTTGGTGAGATTCTTTTTGAAGGAATTTTAATTTTTTTCTTTCCAGAAAGATACATAGCAGTAATTGAATCTTTATTTTTTAAGATAGAATTTAAGTCACCTTGAGCGCATATTTCTCCACCATGCTTCCCAGCTCCAGGCCCAATATCAATTATATGATCTGCAGANCTAATTGCCTCTTCGTCATGTTCAACTACTATTACCGTGTTACCTAATTTTTTTAGGTTATTCAGGGTTTTAATTAATTTAGCATTATCTCTTTGATGCAAGCCTATTGANGGCTCATCTAAAACATACGTGACACCAACTAAACCAGAACCTATTTGACTAGCAAGTCTTATTCTTTGAGCTTCTCCTCCAGATAGAGTTTCAGCACTNCTGCTTAANGTAAGATAATTTANCCCAACGTCCTCTAGAAACGTAAGCCTATCTAGTATCTCTTTAAGAATTTTTTCAGCTATTTTTTTCTTTGCACCCTTAAGTTTCATATTTTTGACAAAATTTAATGAGTCATTGATTCTCATATTGGTGATCTCATGGATTTGAGTGTTATTTATAAAAACATTTCTAGAATGTGTATTTAATCTTGAACCTTCGCATTCATTACATTCACTTTCTGACATTAATTTTGCTAGTTCATTTCGAATATATTCTGAGTCTGTTTCTTTNAACCTCCTTTCAGTACTAGGTATCACACCTTCAAATCGATGTTTCCTAATAATGCGGCTNCCACTTCTAAATCTATGTGAAAAATCAATTTTCTCTTTAGTTCCCCATAGAATAATATCCTTTATATTTTGAGGGTAATCTTTCCATTTTGTTGTAAGCGTAAAGTCGAAATGAGTGCTTAGACAACGTAACTGATAATAATAAAATCTGTTTCTTCTAGTCCATCCTTTAATCGCACCATTTGCTATCGACACATCCTCATCTTGGATCAACCTTTTTTCACTAAAGAATTGTATTACCCCGAGACCATCACATTTTGTACATGCCCCATAAGGATTATTAAATGAAAACATTCTTGGCTCTAACTCTGGTATTCCATAACCACATTGAGAACATGAAAAATTTGATGAATATAATGAATAAGATCCTGTTTCAATTCCTTCCACCTCAACAAGACCATCTGAAAGTAACAATGATGTCTCAATGGATTCAGATATTCTTGATCTAATATCCTCATCGGACTTAATGACCAATCTATCAATTACTGCAGAAATATCATGTTTTTTATTTTTTTCTATATTTGGAAACTCTTCAATAGGATAAACAATTCCATTAACCTTCACCCTTACGTATCCACTCTTTCTTAATTCATCATATATACCAAGGTGCTCTCCTTTTTTACCTCTTACTACGGGTGCCATTATCATTATTTTAGCTCCTGATTTAAGTTTAAGAATTTCATCACATATTTCAGAAACTGTTTTTGCTTTTAATTCTTCATTATGGTCAGGGCACTTAGGCGTACCTATTCTTGAATAAAGCAATCTTAGATAATCATANATTTCTGTAACAGTTCCCACAGTTGATCTTGGATTATGTGAAGTTGCTTTTTGTTCAATCGAAATCGCTGGAGANAAGCCCTCGATTTGATCTACATCTGGTTTTTCCATCATTGATAAGAATCTTCTTGCATANGTTGATAATGACTCTACATACCTTCTTTGACCCTCTGCATAGAGAGTATCNAATGCAAGTGAAGATTTACCAGAACCNGACAAACCTGTTATTACTATTATTTTATTTCTTGGTATTTCGAGACTAACATTTTTTAGATTATGAGTTCTCGCACCTTTGATAAAAATACTATCCATATGAAAAAAATTCCGTGATGAAAAAATTAAATTAGGTTAAACTTCTACATATTATAAGAGGTAATTATGAGCAGAGGAGTAAATAAAGTAATTTTAGTAGGTAATCTTGGACAAAAGCCTGAGATGAGATATACAGCCACCCAAACAGCGGTAGCAAATCTTTCAATAGCGACTACTGAATCTTGGAAAAACAAAGAAACAGGTGAGCCTGATTCTAAAACAGAATGGCACAAAGTAGTATTTTTNGGTAACTTGGCTGAAATAGCTGAAAAGTATTTAGACAAAGGATCNAGCGTATATATTGAAGGCAAGATACAAACTAGAAAATGGNAAGACCANGAAGGCAAAGATAGATGGACAACAGAAGTGCTTGGCAATCAATTAACTATGTTAGGTTCTAGGAGCTCATCAGAGCCNTCGTCTTCAATGCAATCAAATGATTCATCGGATACACCATTTCCAAAAGATGATAGCGGCCCAGGCTTAACGGATGANGATATTCCATTCTAGAAGCAAAACTAGATGCAGATAAACATTTAAGACAATAGAGGAGAAAAGATGCAAATCAGTCAAGAAATGATAGGTTATTTAGAAATGGTTGTTCAACAAGGAAAAATCATTGAACAGATGTTAAAAANAGGCGAAGATGATTTGAAAATGTTTGATGAAGCTGTGACAGAAATTTTAGGCGCTATCAANCCTGTAATGGAAGAAATGGATGGAGGCTGGTAATGATAGCAAAATTAAGAAGANNANTGGAATTTAATAAATTTTGNTAAAGAAATATGAAACCATATCTCTTGATGAGGTCGAATCAGTAGCATTATTAAAGCTCAATAGACCAGAAAAGTTAAATGCATTCAATATGCAAATGTTTCATGACATGCTTTCAGCAATTGATCATGTAAACAATGATGATAATATAAAATCTCTTATAATAACTGGCTCAGGTAGAGCNTTCTGTGCAGGAGCTGATCTATCATTGGGTGAAAAAACTTTTGATAAGAACTTTGACACTTCAAATAATTTCGAATCAGACTTTAGAAGGGATGCTGGAGGCATTTTATCTTTAAAGATTTATAATTCAGTCAAGCCTATTATTTCAGCAAGTAATGGTGTTGCAGTCGGGGTGGGAGCAACAATGCAATTACCAACTGATATTAGAATTGGAACAAAAAACTCAAGATACGGTTTTGTTTTTGCAAGAAGAGGTATAGTTCCAGATGGTTGTGCGAGTTGGTTTTTACCTAAAATTATTGGAATCTCAAAGGCTCTTGAATTATGTTACTCAGGAGAAATTATCGATGCTTCTGAAGCTTTAAGAATTGGACTTTTAAATTATATAGTAGATGANGACAATCTNATNAATAAGGCGATTGAACTATCNCATTCATTTATTAAATCAAGCGCCCCAGTATCTATAGCAATGACAAGACATATGCTTTGGTCCCTGTCTGCTGACAAGAACCCAGAAAATGCTCATATTATTGAAAGCAAATTAATAGATTCAAGAGGGTCTTCGCATGATGCCAAAGAGGGTGTAACGTCATTCTTAGAAAAAAGAGACCCTAAATTTAAAAATAAAATTTCAACCGATATGCCATCAGAATTTCCCTGGCGAGAATCACTTTTTAAAGAATAGTTCTATTATGCTTTTTGAACCTTATAGACTGAAAAATATTAATCTTAGAAATAGAGTAGTTATGGCTCCCATGACAAGGAATCAGTCTCCAGGTGGAATACCTACAAAAGATGTTGTTGCTTATTATTCCAGAAGAGCTAAAGCTGAAGTGGGAATGATTATTACTGAAGGTATTGAAGTTAGCCATAAAGCATCAAGTGCATATCCTAATGTTCCAAGACTTGATAGTGAAAATGCTCGAGATGGATGGAAAAAGGTTGTTGATGGAATTAAAAGTAATGGCGGTGCTGTAATAGCTCAGTTATGGCATTGTGGGGGTTTCAGAAAGCTAGGCATGCAACCTGATCCTGATATTCCTGGTTACACAGCTTCTGGATTAGTAAAACCTGGCAAGAAAGTAGCTCATGCTATGACGGAAGAAGATATTCAAGAAACTATAGATGCATATGCATCTGATGCTAAATTTTGTGAAGAAATAGGCTTTGATGGCGTTGAGATTCATGGCGCACACGGATACTTAATAGATAATTTTCTCTGGAGTGGGACTAATACTAGAGATGATTCCTATGGAGGATCTATACAAAAAAGATCTCGATTTGTTTCAGAAATACTCCAATCAGTAAGAGCAAATGTGACTCAAGATTTTATTGTTGGTTTAAGGTTTTCTCAATGGAAGCAACATGATTTTGAGGCTAAACTAGCTAGCTCACCCATCGAACTAAAAAAAATATTACAACCAATTGTAGAATCTAGTTTGGATTATTTGCATTCAAGCATGAGAAGATTTTGGGAGAGTGAGTTTGAAGGATCTGAAGAAAATTTAGCATCATGGACCAAGATGATTTCTAATTTACCTACAATAGGAGTTGGGAGTGTGGGTCTAGATACAGACTTTATTGACATGACTGCTCCAGCTNAGCCAACAAGTATTGAAAAAGCTATTAAAGATATTTCAGATGAAAAATATGACTTGATAGCAGTTGGAAGAGCTCTAATATCTGACCCTGAATGGGTTATAAAAATGAGGGAGGGTAGGCTTAATGATGTTATACCTTATTCAAAAGAAGCCTTGTTTAAATTATATTAATACTTACTAATTACTAAGCTTGCGTTAGTTCCTCCAAAACCAAAGGAATTGCTTAAAATATTTTCTACACTTGTTTCTAGAGTTTCAGTCACTACATTTAGATTTTTAGCTTCTTCGCAAAGATTCTCAATATTTATTGATGGAGCAATAAATTTTTCATTTATCATCATCACGGAATAAATCGCTTCGTGGGCGCCAGTTGCTCCTAAAGAATGACCGGTCATCGACTTTGTTGAACTTATCATGGGTCCATCTGAGCCAAATAGTTCATTTATAGCTTTCAGTTCTGCAATATCTCCAACGGGAGTACTAGTGCCATGTGTATTTATATAATCAATTTCTATATCAGCGTCTTGTATAGCCCCTTGCATACATCTTATAGCCCCTTCGCCAGATGGTGCAACCATATCGTAACCATCTGAATTTGCAAAATAACCTGAGAGTTTAGCTAAAACATTTGCACCTCTATTTTTTGCATACTCTTCTTCTTCTAGGATTAACATGCCAGAACCACCTGATATTACGAAACCATCGCGATTAGAATCATAAGGTCTTGATGCTACCTGTGGAGACGAATTGAAGTTTGATGATAACGCCCCCATGGCGTCGAATAAACAAGATGAGCTCCAATGCTCTTCATCACTGCCACCCGCCAAGACAACATCCTGTTGACCATATCTAATTAAGTCTGCNGCATGACCAATACANTGNGCACTTGTAGCACATGCAGAAGAAATTGAATAATTTATTCCTTTAAGTTTAAGAGCAGTTGCAATGATAGCTGATATTGAGCTAGACATGCTTTTTGTTACTCCATATGGACCAATTCTTTTTGGTCCCTTTTCTCTAGCTATATCTCCACTAGCAACCATTATTCTAGTTGATGCACCTCCTGAACCAGCAACAATTCCAATTCTAGGAGAGTCTAAATCAATTTCCTTGAGGCCTGCCATTTTTAATGCATCTTTAGAAGCTAAATACGCATAACCTGCAGATTCCCCCATAAACCTCAATAATTTCCTATCGATATCTTTAGATAGATCTATATCTATAGAACCAGAAACACAGCTTCTGAAACCCATTTCAGAATAGACGTCATTGTGCGAAATCCCAGACTTGCCATTCTGAAGATGNTATAGAACATCTTTGTATGTATTTCCNATACAAGACTTGATTCCNAAACCAGTTATTACTACATTTTTCATTAGAAATTACTTGGGTCTTTAAATAAACCCACTTTGAGCTTTTCAGCAGTATATATTTTTTTATCATCAACATACATCTCACCATTTGCAAGACCAACAATAGCGCCTCTGTTAATCACTCGTTTAATATCTAATTTATAAACAACTTTTTTTGCACTCGGAAGGACTTGACCAAAAAATTTTATATTATCTGCCCCAAGAGCTCTTCCAATGCCGGGCAATCCTGACCATAAAAGATAAAAACCTAAAAGTTGCCACATTGCATCTAAACCTAGACATCCAGGCATAACAGGATCTTCTTTAAAATGGCAATTAAAAAACCATAGTTCAGGTTTAATATTAAGAGTAGCCTTAATAGATCCTCTATTAAAGGCTCCAGAACAATTGTCGATATTATTTATTTCATCAAACATTAACATTTGATCAGATGGCAATCTTCCATCACCATCTTTTGTGAATAGTTCTCCATTAGAGCAAGCTATAAGATCATCTTTAGAATAGTTANTTTTTGGTGCGAAGCTCATTTTTCTCTGTTNAGTGCAGTATTTGCTAATTCTATCATTTCTTCTTTTATTCTCAGATCTTTAATCTTATTTGCATATTCAAATGATTTTTTATGATAATCCAATGCTAGCTGATTGGTCTTTAAAATACCACCCAGCTTATTGATGAGTATGATGTCCTCTTTTTTAATCTTTTTTGTGCTCCCTAATAGATTTTGTAGCTGTTTTTTTTCTTTTACATTTGCATTTCTATATGCATAAAAAAAAGGATATGTAACTTTTCCTTCTTTAAGATCCTGAAAGATTGGTTTTCCAATTCTTGATTTTTCAGAATAATCTAACAAGTCATCTTTAATTTGAAAGAGAATACCAAGATATTTAGCACATTCACTTATGTTAGATATAAATGCCTTGTTGGCATTAGCATTGATTGCGCCAGTTTTTGCTGATGCCTCAAAAAGCCTTCCAGTTTTGAAGTAACTAATTTTTTTAAGTTTATTGAGAGTTATATCAAGATTTTTAACTGCATCAAGCTGAATTAATTCACCTTGAGAGATATCATTAGTTGCATTAGCAAGTTCTCTTAGAATTTTTTCATTTCCAATATCGACCATATACATAAATGCTTTTGAATATATATAATCACCAATCAATACTCCATGTGAATTTGTCCAAATATTATTAACTGATTTGACCCCCCTTCTAAGAGGTGAGTTATCTACAACATCATCATGAACCAATGTTGCTGTATGCAGTAACTCAATAACAGAAGCGAGCTTTATTCTGTTCTTGTTTATCTTTTTAGAAGATGCAATAAGGCTTAAATTTGCTCTAATCTTTTTTCCATTCGATTTGAAAATATACTTATACAGTCCCGATATTGTTTTTTCTTTACTTAAATCTTTTTTAATTAAAGCTTCGACCTGCTTTAATTCTTTAATAAACTTTTTATTTTTCTTCATATATGTGTATTTAATTCTTCAAAATGTCGTTTAAGTATTGATATATTCTTCATTAAAGCGTATATTTTGCCAGCTTTTAAGGATTATATTATGTATGCAGTTATAGAAACAGGTGGTAAACAGCATAAAGTTGAAAAAGGTATGATTTTGTCNGTCGATCTTTTAAAAGATGANGTGGGTAAAAAAATAACTTTTGACAATGTCTTGCTGTATGTTGATGGTGAAAAAGTTGAGGTTGGACAGCCTTATCTATCAAATGTTAAAGTNATCGCAGAGATTAAAGACACTGTTAAGTCTGAAAAAATTTCTATATTACGTTTCAGAAGAAGGAAAAACAGCATGAGAAAAATTGGCCATAGAGCTAAGCATTCTCAAATTGAAATCAAAAATATTAAATTAGAGAGTAAATAATGGCACATAAGAAAGCAGGTGGATCAAGTAAGAACGGACGAGATTCTAACTCTAAAAGGCTTGGAGTTAAACGTTTTGGTGGTGAAATAGTCAAAGCTGGAGAAATCCTTATTCGTCAAAGGGGAACGAATACTCACCCAGGCTTAAATGTTGGCATTGGCAAAGATGATACACTTTTTGCAAAATCTCCTGGCATGGTGGAATTCTCATATAAAGGCCCAAAAAAAAGAAAAACAGCAAACGTTATACCTCAATAACAAAAAAATGAATTTTATTGATGAGGCCTATCTCGAAATTAAGGCAGGAGATGGTGGTTCCGGCATATCTAGTTTCCGTAGAGAAAAATACATACCTTTTGGAGGTCCTGATGGTGGAGATGGAGGAAAGGGTGGAGATATTTATATTAAAGTAAATATTAATCTAAATACNTTAATAGACTTTCAAAATAAAAAGATTTTCAATGCTAAAAATGGTCAACGTGGTGCTGGAAAAAATAAATTTGGTGCTGCGGGGGAAGATCTTATTATAAATGTTCCNATTGGAACGGTTATCTATGATCAAAATACAGAAGAGGAACTGATTGACTGTACCAATAAATCAGGACTATATCTTATAGCTAAAGGAGGAGACGGGGGTCTTGGTAATGCAAAGTTTAAATCAAGCACTAATCAAGCTCCAAGAAAATGTATGCCAGGCTTTGATGGCGAGAGAAGATCAATAAGACTTGAACTTAAATCATTAGCAGATGTTGGATTGGTTGGATTTCCAAATGCAGGGAAATCAACTTTTCTAAATAAAGTTTCCTCTGCAAAACCAAAGATAGGAGACTATCCGTTTACAACTTTAAGACCTCACTTAGGAACCATTAAAGGAAACGAATCTAGTTATGTTATTGCTGATATTCCTGGTTTGATTGAAGGAGCCTCCGATGGAGCTGGATTAGGGATAAAATTTTTGAAACATATATCGAGGACAGGATTATTGCTTATATTTGTAGACTTATTTTCCACAGATAACCTTGGTCCAGTAAAGCAGGTTGAATTACTTAAACATGAGTTAAATTCATATAAAGACGATCTCACTCAAAAGGTCTCTTGGCTAATATGTAATAAGATTGATTTGATTAATAATGAAGACCTTCAGANAATAAGAGAAGAGTTAGAGGATAAACTTGACATTCCTTCAGATGATATTTTTTTTATTTCTGCTGCCACGGGGCAAGGTACTTCTAATCTTATAAAATCACTAGAAACAGAAGTTATAAAAAACAGGTCTATATTAAATTAGTTAAGAGCTTTAATGGCTTTTGATAGCCTGCTTTTTGTTCTTGCTGCTGCATTCTTATGAATAACATTTTTAGACGCTGCTGCATCTAGAACCTTATTAGCTTTTTGAAAGGACTCAGTAGCTTTATTTTTGTCTTTCATCTCAATATCAGATCTTACTGCCTTAACCGCAGTCCTTACAACCGATCTTTGAGCATGCCTAAGCTTATATTTATCCGAATTTTGTCTTGCTCTTTTTATTGCTTGTTTTGAATTAGCCATAATTATTTAAATTTAGGTCGCTAGTTTAATTATGTATAGTGTTTATGTCTATTCTTTTTGAAAAAAAACGGCAATTATTTATATAACAATTGCCGTTTAAAAATCATTCTAGAATTTATAAACCACCTCAGCACCAATAACTTTACCTTTTGCTAAAGGAGCAAAAGTACCACCAAAGCTTAGATTGGTATCTCCGCCATGTTTAACCTCATTTGAAAGATTCTTGCCATAAATACCGACATTAATCTTTCCGTTAGGCGAATAAACATCGTACCCAAAATTTAATATATCTTGTTTATTTATGTACCCTTGGTTATTTTCATTGTAGTAAGACTTATCTCTGTGATAATAACTTATTCGTGTGATTGTTCTCCAAGAACCAAGATTACCATCAACATTAAAGGCAAGACTATAGGTTAATGGAGCTGCTCTAGGGATTTCTAAAGCATAGTCAAGATAATTAATTATAAAATCACCATTTAAGTCTGAAATTAGGTTTTCATATTTCGAATGAACATAACCAACAGAAGCAAGCATAGTTACAGTATCTGTCATACTATATACTGACTCTAGCTCAAAACCTCGATAAGCTATATCACCTGCATTTTTAACGACCTGAGCAACACCACTAACNGGGTCTTGAATGTTTGTCATTCTTTGAGANTCACCAGCAATAGTGCTAAATAATGCCCAATTCACTCTTCCTCTTTCATAATCTGTTTTCATTCCAATCTCAAGAGTTTCTACTGTTTCGTCATCTGCTTTTGGCGAAGCATCTGGGAAAGTTGCTAAATCAACACTATTTCTTAAATTGTAACCACCTGACTTGTATACTCTTGTCCAATAACCATACAGCATTGATGACTCACCTGAGTTATANGTGAAGCCAATTTTTGGAGAAGTTGTTTTCCACTCATCATTATCAATATAATCATATGAGCATGTCCCTGCTGGAACGCTACAAGGAGGTGAACTACCTACCGAAACATTTCTATTGATTGATGCTAAATGAATTTCTTTTTCTTCATCNGTTAATCTAACACCTAGATTTATTGAAAGGTCATCATTTAAAGCATAATCTATTGTAGTAAATATAGCTGTTTGTTCTACGCTATGAAGACCACCACCAGATTGCCATAAAAATGTTCCAGGAGCACCACCGGCTGCATAAAGAGCTCCTCTCAATGCTCTGTTATCCCAAACCATCGTATCTGATTCATACATAAACAAACCAGAAGTAATATCAAGCTTATCTGTAAGTGAACCAACATATCTTAATTCGTTGCTCGTTTGTTCCATTGAAGAAGATCCTGGAGCATCAAAGAAACTAATTGACCTTGCATCAACGTCAAGATCAACTTCTAACGCATAATCTCTTTGACCAAAGACGTTAGTCCAAGTACCGTTTTCACCATGCCAATTCATTGTTGCAGTAATAAATTCAGTTTTTGATTTTTGGAAACCTGGGTTATCAATATTAAAATCNAGAGAATTCCTGTCAAATGTACTGTTTGGAGCAGGCACTGCTGCACCATCATCAGATTGNCAACCGGTTCCGTTTGCACCNAAATGACATTGGGCTGCAGGACCGCTTCCATCTTGATCACTATCTTCTATTCTTAAAGTCATATCAAATGAATCACTTGGCTCATATACGAAAGCTAACCTAACCGTATTTTGTTCAAATTGACCGTGATTAGAGCCATCGTATGAATTTTTGAAATATCCTGAATCGTCACTTGAATGAATACTTATTTTACCTTTNAAGACATCATTGATTGGGCCAGAAAGACTNTACTGCATAATCGTATTACTGCCTCCAGGTCCACCGCCCTCTAAAGCAATTCTAGCTTTTTGTTGCATTTCATCTCCAGGCAGAGCTGTATTTACAAGAACCGCACCCCCAGTTGAATTCTTACCAAATAATGTACCTTGTGGTCCTCTTAGCACCTCAATACTTTCAAGATCAAACATATCAAAAACCATACCAGCACTAACACCCATATAAACACCATCAACAACAATAGCCACAGCAGGTTCAACTGAAGCAATAGAAGAGTTAATTCCTACTCCTCTAATACTGAAGTTCTGAGTGCCTTTGGTTGTTCCAATATCATCCATAGCAACATTAGGCATGCCTACAGCTAAATCATTGAAATCTCTAAATTTGAGTATTTCTAACTGTTCTTGATTCATCGCAGTAAGTGCAACTGGCACATCCTGTGCTGATTCCTCTTTCTTTCTTGCTGTAACTACAACATCCTCAATTAAGACATTGCTTGATATATTAGATTCAGCATNTTGTGCATTAATATCTGTNGCTACAAANATTAGNGCAATAAANGCCAATAGATTTTTTGACAAAATTTTCATAAAGCCCCCTTTAATAATGATTAAGTCTATTTTTTTTAAAACGTATGCGCAGGATTATATAGACTAATATGAAATGGTGCATCAAAAGAATTTTATAATTGTGGTGGAGGCGGCGGGAATTGAACCCGCGTCCGCTAATCCTTCAGCCTAACTTCTACATGCATAGCTCACCCAATTGGCTTTTTAACTTTTATGACCCGAGGAGCAGGGTATAAAAGCGAGCTTGATTAATTTAACCAAACTGTGTCCAAGCAACACAGCTTGGCTAG
>NHJX01000008.1 GCA_002169105.1 Gammaproteobacteria bacterium TMED226
AGTCAACGTCTGCCTTAAAAAGAGGAGGGGTGCTCATTTATGAGCATGGATACAGACAATCAGATAAAGTTCGTGAAATCTTCAGTAATTTTGGTTTTAGAAATATCGAATCTATAAAAGATCATCAAGGAATTGAAAGAATAGCATACGCATTTTATTAATCCATTTTTCTTATCCACCCAATTTTAATATCTGAATCGGCCATAAAAGCTTCATCGATAATATTAATGTAATAAATTATATTAGGTTCCACAATATGTAACATAACGTTCATCTGAGGTTGAGGGCATAGTATATTTTTCATATCCATCTTTTTCTTTAAAAGGTGATTCTAGTAATTTATTCATTAAATTAATTTCTGCCATATCTTCATTATTGGCATGCCTTAGCGCATCTTCGATTAGATGATTTCTTGGAATGTAGCAAGGGTTTTTTAGATTCATTTTGTGAAATATATCGCCAACATTAATTTCTTTTTTCCAAGCTTTAAACCATTTTTCAAAAATTTTAGATTCTCTAAAGACAGAATCTTCTACCTTCATTGATTTATTAACAATTTTTGCAAGATTTCTAAATGACAAAGTAAAGTCTATTGATTCAGAATGTAATATTTTTAAATAGTTATCAATTATTTTTATATTCTTATCATCGATATTTCGAATACCTAATTTCTTACCAAATTCTTTATAGAAGTATTCTTGATATGAGGGCATTACTAATTGCAAAACTTCAGTTAATTGCTTTACTGATTTATCTTCATCTTCATCTACTAGTGGAATAAGAGTTTCAGCTAATTTTGCAAGATTCCATACAAGAATGGCAGGTTGATTTAGGTATGCGTATCTTCCATTATGATCTATAGAACTAAAAACAGTTTTAGGATCATACTTATCCATAAATGCACATGGACCATAATCTATTGTTTCTCCTGAAATGGTCATATTGTCTGTATTCATAACCCCATGAACAAAGCCAATACTCATCCATTTAGAGACCAAGGAAGCTTGTTTATCACAGACAGCAGCAAAGAAGCTTAGGTATTTGTTATCTGTTTGATTTAATTCTGGGTAATGCCTATTAATTGAATAATCAGTCAATGATTTTAAAATTTGAATATTTTTACTCCTCGCATATTCAAATGTCCCAATTCTTATATGGCTTTTTGCAACACGAGTNAGNACNCCNCCAGNTTGNNNTGTTTCACGNAAAACAGTTTCATTAGTNTTNAGAGCAAAAAGAGCTCTTGTTGTNGGNATNTTAATTGAATGCATNAATTCACTAANNACATATTCTCTTAATACAGGTCNAAGAGCAGATTTACCATCTCCTCTTCTAGANAACGGAGTTTGACCAATNCCNTTTANTTGAATATCCNTATTTTGAATTTCTCCNAGNAGNATTGCTCTNCCATCACCTAGTTGAGGATTAAAATGNCCAAATTGNTGACCTGAATANGCTTGTGCTATTGGNATNGAGCTCTTTGGNAGACTCNTCCCAGAGAAAATACTTAAACATTCTTNNGANTTNATAAAATNANTATCAATNCCNAGNTCTTCAGCAAGNCTATGNTTTTTTAAAANAAATTCAGGNTNTNNAAAACCAGCAGGTATNCATTTTTCACATATTTCATTTAGCTCTTTTGCATAAGAGTTTTCAAAATTNATTGAGNNAGACACNAAAGNNTTATTTAACNAATTTTACAAATGAATCCAGNTCTTCTCTTNTTGTTCTNTAGTTATTTATTGGATCATCTTTATCTTCATAACCAATTGCNACGCCACACCANACTATTTCATTATCAGGATGATTTGTAGCTTCTTTTACAGTTTTNGGATAAATNGACCATGATTCTTGAAGNCATANNCNCAAACCATGNTGAATNGNACTAAGCCATAGATTTTCTAAAAACATTCCGACATGACCCCAGCCATTATTACCAAATGATCTATCAATAGTTATAATCATCCCGAGCGGCGCCCCAAAAAAGTTGTAGTTTTCTCTTATTTGTTTGAACCTAGAATCTAGATCATCCTTTTCAATAGAAAGAGCATTGTACATATCTGCTCCACATTCATATCTTCTTTTTTTATATTCATCTGCTAAAGGTTTAGGGTAGATCTCATATTCTATTTCTTCCTGCACTCCATTATCAAAATTATNAAGAGTCTTTTCTGCTAATTTTTTCNTAGACTCTTCATTTAAGACNTAAACCTTCCANGGCTGGATGTTTCCTCCAGATGGAGCTGAACCNGCTAGTTTTAGAATTTCTTTAATTTTATCCATATCTGGAACTTCATTTGTGAATGCTCTTACGGAAAATCGTTTTTCAATACCTTCTTTTATATTCATAATTTTGTTATCAAATAATGTTGCTTCTTATATAATTTATATCAAACAAGATAAGGGAGCAATTCAAATGATTGGAGATATGCAAAACTGGACACCNAATGTAGCTGGGATTATTGAACATGCAAAAGAAATTCATCCAAAAACAGAAATAATAAGCAGATTAGTTTCAGGAGAAGTTCATCGATCAAATTACGAAGAAGTTTGTATAAGATCTCGAAAACTAGCATCAGCCTTAGAAAAAGATGGAGTNNGAAATGGAGATGTAGTTGCAACACTGGCTCTTAATACTTATAGGCATCTTGAAATGTATTATGGTATTTCAGGTATGGGAGCAATTATTCATACACTTAATTTTAGATTACACCCAGAACAAGCTGTTTATATTATTAATCATGCTGAAGANAAAATTATCTTTGTTGAGCTTCCATTTGTCCCAATATTAGAAGGACTTCAAGATAAATTAGCTACAGTAGAAAAGTATATTGTTCTATGTGAGGAGAACGAACTNCCAGAAACCTCACTTAAGAATGCTATTTCTTATGAGGAATATATTAAGGATGGTGATGAAAACTATAACTGGCCGGTTTTAGATGACGATGCGGCATGCGCATTATGTTACACCTCAGGAACAACAGGAAATCCAAAAGGAGTTCTATATAGTCACAAATCAAACGTTCTTCATGCTCAAGCTGCTTTAACAGCTATGACTATTCAACCTGATGATTCAATTCTTATGGTAGTTCCTTTATTTCACGTTCTTGCATGGGGCATCCCATATTTTGGTCCAATGAATGGCCTGAAATTAGTAATGCCTGGTATGCAAATGGAAGGAGAACCTTTATATGAATTAATTGATCAAGAAGATGTGACTCTGGCATTTGGCGTTCCAACAATATGGATGGGACTATTAGCTTATTGTAGGGAAAACAATAAAATTCTTTCTTCTGTAAAAAATACAATTATTGGTGGCTCAGCATTATCGCTTGCAACATTGCAAGAATTTGATGAAGTGCATGATGTAAATGTAATACACGCATGGGGAATGACAGAAATGAGTCCATTGGGGACTACCAATGTTCCAACTCCAGAAATGGAAGATATGTCAAAAGAAGAAAAATATGCAATACAGCTTAANCAGGGAAGGCCTATATACGGTGTTGAATTAAAAGTTGTAGACGATGCAGGAAATGATCTTCCAAAAGATGGTGAATCCCAAGGCCATCTAATGGTAAGAGGGCCATGGATTCTACAAAAATACTTTAAAGCTGATAAAGATGCTGTGGATGCAGATGGCTGGTTTGATACTGGGGATATTTCAGTTCTTGATGAAGACGGATATATGACTATTAAAGATAGAGCTAAAGATGTTATTAAATCTGGTGGTGAGTGGATTAGCTCAATTGACCTAGAGAATGCTGCTTTTGGCCATCCTGAAGTGGCAGAAGCATGCGTTGTTGGTATTCCTCATCCAAAATGGGATGAAAGACCAATGTTATTTTTAGTAACTAATTCAGGCGAGCCTATTGAAAAAGAAAGCATTATTGGATTTTTAAGTGACAAAGTTGCAAAGTGGTGGCTCCCAGATGAAATTATCTTCCTAAAAGAGCTGCCTCATGGAGCTACAGGCAAGCTTCAGAAATTTGAGCTTAGAGAAGAATACAGCAACCATTATATGGAGAAATAATATGTTAAAAATTGTAAAACCAACAGAAATTGACTTAGTGCTTGGAACTGAAGTAGGGGTATCAGATTGGGTGACTATAGATCAGGAAAGAATAGATAAATTTGCTGATGCAACAATGGATCATCAGTTTATTCATGTAGATCCTGAGCAAGCGACTCCAGTTTTTGGATCTACCATTGCACATGGATTTCTTTCATTATCTTTGGTCGCTGGAATACCTTTTGAACAAGAAATAGGCATGGTCCTAGAAGGAACGAAGATGGGACTAAATTATGGATTAGATAAAGTAAGGTTTCTAAGNCCTGTTCCTGTTAACTCAGAAGTTAGAATTCGTATGAAGTGCATTGATGTAACCGAAAAGAATCCAGGTCAATATCTTGCTAAGACAGAAGTAACTATGGAGATTAAAGGTGTAGAGAAACCAGCATTTGTCGCTGAAACACTTAGTATGTTTATTGTTTAACTAAGAATTTTTTTAGAATTTCGTTAACACTTTTAGGATTTGCTTTTCCTTGAGTTTCTTTCATAACCTGTCCTACAAAGAAACCAAATAGCTTATCTTTTCCATCTTTATATGCAGCAACCTGATCTGGGTTAGAATCTATAATTTTTTTAGCTATCTCTTCAAGTAAAGATTCATCTTGAATTTGAACTAAGCCTTTTGTTTCAATTATCTTATCAACATCAGATCCATTTTCCCAAACCTCTTCAAGAACTGATTTAGCAATTTTTCCAGAGATAGTNTTATCTGAGATTCTTTTGATTAATTTACCAAAATTTTCTGGAGATAAATTTGATTCATTAATCTCGATATTGTCTTTATTTAATAGAGCGCTAACATCACCAACAAGCCATTTAGCTACAAGCTTTATGTCATCCGTTTTAGTTGAAGCTTCTTCAAACATGTTAGCCATTTCTTTAGAAGAAGATATAATTTTTGCCTCAGATTTTTCTAATCCAATTTCTGAAATATATCTATTTTCTTTTTCTTCTGGAAGTTCTGGAAGATTATCTTTAATTTCTTGAAGCTCTTTATCTGAAATTACAACTGGAAGAAGATCAGGACAAGGAAAGTATCTATAATCNTTTGCNTCTTCTTTAGATCNCATTGATCTAGTTTCATTTTTNTCACTATCNTANANNCTTGTNTCTTGNACAACAGANNNNCCGNTTTCAATNANTNNNATTTGACGCTCNATTTCATAATTAATNGCTTTTTCAATAAATTTNAAAGAATTNATATTNTTNAGNTCAGCTCTNGTNCCTAANTTCTTTNNCANCACTTTTTTTAATNGAAACATTCACNTCACATCTCATNGATCCTTGTGCCATATTTCCATCGCATATATCTAAGAAAGTTACTAGCTGTCTTATAGCCTTAAAATAGGCAACAGCCTCTTTTGCATTTGAAATTTCAGGTTCAGAGACTATTTCAAGAAGGGGAGTTCCCGCACGATTTAAATCAACACCTGTCTCGCCTTCAAAAAGGTCATGTATTGATTTGCCCGCGTCTTCTTCTAGATGAGCCCTTGTAATATTTATATTTTTTTCAGAACCATCCACAAAAACCTTTATAGAACCTTTTTCAATAATAGGTTTTGTCATCTGAGTTATCTGATAACCTTTTGGAAGGTCTGGATAAAAGTAATTTTTTCGATCAAAGGATGATGTCTGATTAATTTCTGCACCAGTTGCGAGACCAAACCTAATTGCTTTATGAAAAGCTTCTCTATTTGCAACTGGAAGCACACCAGGCAACCCCATATCAATTAAATCAACATGAGTATTAGATTCCGCCCCAAATTCTGTGGATCCACCTGAAAATAATTTAGATTTAGTTGATAGCTGAGCATGTATCTCTAAGCCAATTACTGTTTCCCAGCTCATTCCTTTACTCCTTCAGGTGTATACATATGCCAGTTTGTTTGANTTTGATACATGTGTGCAAAGTTTAAGATTGAACTTTCATCAAGAAAATTACCAATTATTTGTAAACCAATTGGCTTATTACTAATATTTCCATTAGGTAAAGACATAGCAGGTAGTCCAGCAAGATTGGCAGATATTGTAAATAAATCTTCTAGATACATTTGAATTGGATCACTGCCTTTAGATCCCATTTCAAATGCAGGACCTCTTGTTGTTGGAGTCATAATGACATCAACTCCAGAAAAGGCTTCATCAAAATCTTTCTTTATTAGCCTTCTTACTTGTTGGGCTTTTTTATAATAAGCATCATAATATCCTGCTGAAAGAACGTACGATCCTATTAGTATCCTTTTTTTAACNTCATCACCAAATCCTTCTGATCTAGTTTGAATATATAACTCCTCTAGATTCTTAGGATTCTCAGTTCTTCTTCCAAACTTTACCCCATCAAATCTTGATAAATTTGATGAACATTCTGCTGGAGCAANTACGTAATATGTTGGAACAGAGAGAGAAAGATTNGGTAAAGAAATATCAACTAGATTTGCTCCCAATGATACAAATTCCTTTAAAGAATTTTCATATACCTCGANGACATCACCATCCAAGCTAGATAGGTCAAGATCTTTTATTACTCCAATCTTTTTTCCTTTCAAGGATTGATTTAAATTTTCTTCAAAATTTGGCACATGCTCATCTAAGGAAGTTGTATCTTTTTTATCATGTGAACACATTTCATTTAAAATTAAGGCACAATCTTCTGCTGTTCTTGCCATAGGGCCAGCCTGATCAAGGCTAGAAGCAAAAGCAATCATTCCCCATCTTGAAATTCTTCCATAGGTTGGTTTAAGACCAGTTATACCGCATAGTGATGCAGGNTGCCTTATAGAGCCTCCAGTATCCGTTCCAGATGCAGCTGGAACAATACCTGCGGCAACAGCAGCAGCAGATCCTCCTGAGCTTCCACCGGGAACCAAACTTTTACCCCATGGATTATGAACATTACCAAAGTAACTAGTTTCATTAGACGACCCCATAGCAAATTCATCCATATTTGTCTTACCAATTGAAAGACAGCCTGCGTTCTCAAGATTTTCAATTACTGTTGCAGAATAGGGAGGAATGAAATTATCAAGAATTTTAGAGCCACAAGTAGTTCTCAAACCTTTTGTACAAAAAAGGTCTTTTTGAGCAATAGGAATTCCAGCAAGNGGAAGATCAGATGGTTGGCTATCTAATGCCTCNGCTTTTTTAATAGAATTTTCTTCATTGAGAGTAACAAAAGCATTTAAATGATGATTATCTTCAATTAATTTATAGACTTCTTGAGCTACTTCTTTGTTAGATATCTCCTTTTGAGAAATCATAGTCTTCAGTTCTTTAACTGTTTTGTATTTTATGGTCACTCAACCACCCTTGGTACCAAAAAATAATCTTCATTTGAAGAAGGGGCTAAANCCAATAATTCTTTCTTTAAATTCTTAGCAGTCACATGATCTGTTCTAGTTTTTGCNGTTTTTTCTAAGGGGTTTGTTAAGGGCTCTACNTTAGAAGTATCAACAANATTTAATTGATCTACAAATTTAATGATATTTTCAAGATCCTTTGTAATTTTTTCTTTTTTATCACCGTCAATNTTAAGTCTTGATAGGTGAGATATAGTTGTTACTGTTTTCTTGTCCATATATAGGATATTATTATAGTTAGTGGTGGGATATTAACCTAACTCACGAATTATTTAAATTATTTTATTGAAGGGAATCACGTGAAATTTAACTTGTTTAAAATGGTTGGAGGATACTTCTCTAATGATTTATCNATAGACCTTGGCACAGCAAATACGTTAATTTATACAAAAGAAGTTGGTATTGTATTAAATGAACCATCAGTAGTTGCAATAAGAGAGTCNAGAGGACAGAAAACNGTCGTTGCTGTNGGAACAGAGGCAAAAAAAATGCTTGGAAGAACACCNGGTAATATAAAAGCTATTAGACCATTATCTGAGGGNGTCATTGCAGATTTTCAGGTAACAGAAAAAATGCTTCAGCATTTTATTGCTAAAGTCCATGAAAAATTATTCATTAAACCCAGTCCAAGAGTTTTAGTTTGTGTTCCTTGTAGATCTACTCAAGTTGAAAGAAGGGCTATAAGAGAATCAGTTCTTGGTGCTGGTGCNCGAGATGTTAAATTAATAGAAGAACCAATGGCTGCTGCAATAGGTGCTGGTTTACCAGTNGAAGAAGCAAGTGGAAATATGGTTGTTGATATTGGTGGNGGAACCTCTGAGATTGCAATTTTATCTCTTAATGGAGTTGTTCATTCTGAGTCGGTAAAGATTGGTGGAGATAAAATGGATGAAGCTATCACTTCATGGATCAGAAGAAATCATGGTTGTGTAATAGGCGAATCAACCGCTGAAAAAATAAAACATACCATAGGCTGTGCTACTGCTGATTCTAAAAAAATCGAGATGTCTATAACAGGAAGAAATCTTGCAGAAGGAATACCAGAAACATTCTTAATTAACAGCGAACAAATTTTTGAAGCAATGAAAGACCCTTTAAATGGAATTGTTCGAGCTATCAGAANTGCACTTGAATTATCACCTCCTGAACTTTCAGCAGACATTGCTGAAAGAGGAATAGTTTTAACAGGTGGTGGGGCGCTTTTAAGAGACTTGGATAAGTTGATTTCGAATTCAACCGGAATACCAGTTATTGTTGCTGAAGATCCTTTAACATGTGTAGCAAGAGGCGGCGGTCAGGCTCTTGAAATAATGGATAAATATAATATCGATCTTCTATCATCTGAATAATATAGATGGCTAGGATATCGCCAACTCCTGGTCAAAAAATAATTTACCTTTTATTAATCCTTATTGGCAGCGTGATTTTATATGTTGATATAAATACCAACACCTTCCAAAGTTCAAAGAATGGATACAANTCGTTAAAGATTTCAACNGTGTTCTTGTTAAAAAGAATTTCAATTGATCCTATAAAGAATATTTTTAATCTNTCTAAATCAAAAAAAGAACTTATTAAACAAAATGAGATTTTAAGAAAAGCTCTCGATACTAGTTATTTAAATAATTTTTTAATATCTAGAGAAAACAGTTTCTANAAAGATAAAAACATTATTAAACTTCCNGAAGCTAAAGATGAGATTGAAAAAATATATTCAATAGCTCAATTAAAAGAAATAGATCCAAATATATTCAATTGTTGTGACAAACATAGAATGTATATCGAAATTATTTCAAACGACTCAATTTCTAAAATAGAAAGTATGGTNTTCAATACTTCAGGCATTATCGGCCAAGTAGCAGATGTAGGACAGTATCTTGAGGTAATACTGTTAACAGATATTTCGCATTCAATCCCAATTAAATCTGAATCTGAAAATTTCTTTTGTAATGCTAGAGGAAGTGGTAGAGAAGATGTAATTATTTGTTCATATAATCCATTGGTTTGGGATGAAGAAATAGAGTTAGGTAAAACATTTTACTCATCAGGTCTTGGTGGTGTTTTTTCAAGAGATATTAAGATAGGCAAGGTTTTTAATATAATAGAATCTGAACCTACAAGAAGAGATTTAGAGATAAAAATAATAGCAAGTCCATTAGANAGCACCTTATTTGGCGTAATAAAATATTAATGAAAGACTACCTAAAAAAAATAACCTTACTCATTGNAATCAATTATATTGATTTAAGTATTTCAGCTTGGTTGTATGATTTCTTTGTAATTCTACCTCTTACTTTTTTAACTTATTCCTTTTATGCATATAAAACTAATAAAACAATAAGTCCAATTGAAGCATTTATGACAGGACTAATAGTTGATTTAATATCAGATTCTTATTTTGGATTAAATATAATATTGTTTTGCTTGATAACATATCTAATTAATTTATATTCAAACTCATTTAAGATCTTTTCTTATCTTCAGGTTTGTTTGTTCTTTGGATTTTCAGCAACAGCATATATTGGATTTACTCAATTGGTGTTAAATCTTTATAATTTTTCATATTTAATGCTATTTGCTAGCGCAGTTTTTAATATCTCTTTTTGCATAATAATTGCTTTAATTTCTTCATACTTTCCAAAAGTTTCAAGACTTAAAATATAGATATGAAATTTATTAAGAGAATAGCAATTTCTTTATCATTATTATTTTCTTTTTTTTTTCTAATAACATCAATCGCATATGTTTCTCTTTTGTATAAGCCAGAAAATATAATTTATTTAACTAATAAATTGCTTAATAATGATTATTCTATTCAACATCTTGGAGCTGATTCAGATATTAATTTACTTAACCCAAAAGTGACTTTTGATGAGATTACTATCAAAGACTCAAAAGAAATAGAATTATTAAAGGCTGACCAAATAGTGCTAGGTATTAATTTATTTAGAACACTTGCAGATGGATACATTCACTTAAATTCCTTAGAAGTTCAAAATTATATCTCCTCAAATAGCTCTTCTAATAATAGAGGCAACTTCAAATTAAAGATTAAAAAAATAATTTTAAACTCTGAGAAATTCAATCTTGTTGCTAAAGATTCATTTTTTATAAGCAAAAAAGGAGATATTTCAATATCAAATAGTCATGGAAAGTTGAATGATGTTATTTTTGAAGAATTGAATATTTTTAGCAAACTCAATTCAGATAAAGTATTTTTTTCATCTTTATTCTATCTTGATGAAAAGATTATTAAAGATAAGAATTTCATAGATTTGGAGGGATTTTCAGACTATGAAATAGATTTACAAGTTTACAGCAGGGGGATTCTTGAAACAGAAACAGGAGTGTTAAAGAGTTTAAATAAATATGTATTTAAAGATTCAAAGTTAATCACGAAATCAAAATATCTTTTTGAGAATATAAATTTAGTTATGCATAGTAATCTTGATAAAAGCTTTGTCGGATTGTTTTCTTCATCTATGCCTGATCAAGATATCAAAGGATCCATTTTAATAACCGATCAAGAGATAACAGTTAAATCAAGACTAAAATTAAATATGGGAGATATTCTTGTTAATCAACAATATCTTAGACTGGATGGATCTGAAGAATTTGATGCAAGATTGGTAATCAATGAAGGTCAAGCATCCCTTTACTTAGAATCATCTCTTACCAACACAAAATTTATTTCAAACATCAAAGAGCTNGAGAAGGAAAGAGAAAAAGAGCTCAAGAGTACTATCGAAATTGAAGATTTATCTAAGCCGACATATCTAATTAAAAACCAAAAGTTTAAAGCTTACGTTGGCTTAAACAATAATGGATATTTTTCTCTAGGATCTNATTTTGATGATCAAATTACAACTAGAAATNTCAATGAAAGCTTTCATGTTTTTCTATCCCTAGATAAATTAGAAATTGATAGCCTCTTATTCCCTTATCAAACTGAAGGCATATACAACTTGAGTTCAATTAATTTAAAGATAAAGGAATTTAATTTCTTCAATAACATATATGAAAATCAGGTTTTTGCGATAAATCTTTCAAATACTAATTCAAGTGCGGTCTTTTCTAGTAATAATCTTAATGGAGTAATCAAATTAGACGAAACTGGGTTTATAAGAGTGGATCTCTTTGATACAAAATTTGAGTTTAAAGGAATTGATATTCTTAAATCAGATGAGTCATTCGACATTAAAAATTTTAGATTACGGTTTGTTGGTAAAGATATTAAAACTTATGATGACACATTTCAAAATATAGACTTTTATTTGTTAAAAAATGAAAAAATTACAACCATTGATAATATAAAAATAACAAGTAAAAATTTTAATATCGGACCATATAACGAAACAGATAAAGCTTACATAAGCTATAACAAAGATAAGGATTTATATAAGATTCGTGGCTCATANCAGATTAATAGTAAGAACAATCCTATGGATAATTTTATTAATTATAATTTTGATTATATATCTACTGAATTAAACATTCAGTGGGTAAGTCTTGATAAATTAAAAGATATTGAAGGCAGTATAGAATTTCTTATAAAAGGACTGGAATCGAAAGCCTCTCTTCCTGATTCTACGTTTCTTAGGGCTTTAAAAGTTCTTAATTTGAATGCAATTATTGAAAATATAAGCAATGATTCTNACATTAGCTCTAATAGTATGTTCATAAATAGAGCAGAGGGTAACTTTTATATTAGTCAAAGCAGGGCATTAATAAGNAATCCAATTAAACTTGAGACTTCAGAAGCAAACATGAGATGGACAGGTGAGGTTCTTAAAAACTCTGAAGGATTATTAAATGAATTAAATTTAGATCTAGATATGAGGTTAAGAGTTTCTGAAAACATACCTTGGTATGCTGCAATTTTTGGCGGTATACCTGCTTTAGCAGGGGGGTTGGTTATTGAGAATATTTTTGAAGATAGTCTTGATAATGTTTCCACATTTAAATTTAAAGTTACCGGGTCTGTTGATGATCCTATAATTGATAGACTAGATTAGGTACAAAGCTGCAAGTCCTAAGAAAGAGAAAAATCCTACTACGTCTGTTACCGTTGTGACAATCACACTTCCACCAATTGCAGGATCTTGCTTAAACTTTCGAAGGATAAGCGGTACCAGAATTCCNGCAATAACAGAGCTTATAAGATTTATAACTAATGCACATGATATTAATAATGCTAAGGCCAAGTCTTGAAGCCATGCATAGGTTATAGCTGCAACCAAAACTGATAAAACAATCCCATTTAAAATTGAAACTGCAAGCTCTCTTTTGAACAACCATCTAATGTTTGAAGAATTAATTTGTTCAAGCGTCAAGCCTCTTAAGACTATTGTCAATGTCTGTGTAGCAGCAACACCTCCCATACTTGCAACGATAGGCATCAGAACTGCTAGGTATACTAGTTTTTCTATAACGTCTTGAAATATATTGATTGTGCTTGCTGCAATAAACGCAGTTATTAGATTCATACTTAACCAAAAGACCCTACTCTTTGCTGCTCTTCCAGGGGGTGCAAAAGTATCTTCTGCAACTCCAGCCATTCCTAAAAAATTTTGATCAGCATCCTCTCTTATTACATCAACAACATCATCAATAGTTATTCTTCCAATCAACTTTCCTTCCCCATCAATCACAGAAGATGAAATTAGATCATTTCTTTCGAACAAGGTAGCAACTTCTTTATCATCTAGACTTACATTAATAGGAAGTATTTCAGTTTCCATGATTTCCCTAACAATCATCAATGGGTTAGATGTGATAATTTCACTAATTGATAACTCTCCTAAGTATTTATTATCATCATTTACAACAAATATTTTGTCTGTATTTTCCGGCAATTTACCTTGATCTCTTAAGTAAATAATAACTTCTTCAATAGAATTATTAGGCCTAACACTTATAACATCTGTATTAAGAAGCCCTCCAGCTGTATTTTCTGGAAAAGTAAGGCCCATCTCAATTCTTTTTCTATCAACTTGAGACATATTTAGAAGAATATTCTTCATCCTTTCTTCTGGTAAATTTTGCAGAATATCTACTATTTCATCTAACTCTAACTCCTTGACTGCTTCAGCTAATTCTTCATTGGAAATGCTTGAGATTAAATCTTGTTGGATTTCTTCTCCTAATTCAAACAAGACATCTCCTTCTTCCTCAGTTTTGAGTAATGAAAATAATAGATCTCTTTGTTTGGGAGGAGAAGATTCAAGTGCATGTGCTATCTCTGATGGAGACATATCATTCAATAATTTTCTTATCTGATTAAGAGATAACTTAGATGCATCATCAAGAATGATTTTTAGATTATCTTTGTTTTCAGAAACAGTCATTCATCAATTTTAACCTTAATAAAAATTATCTATACCTTGATGAAGGTATATTATTTAATTTTCTGTATTTTGCAATTGTTCTTCGCGCCAAACCAAAACCTTTCTTATTAAGCTCAATTGCTATTTTCTTATCACTTTTTGGTTTTTTTTCAGATTTAATAGTATCTTTTATTAATTTCATCAATTGAATAGCAGAAATATCCCTAATTCTTGAAACGGAAGATACTAGTAGAGATTTTAAAGGAATTATACCTTTAGGAGTTTCGATATATTTATATCTTAATATTCTTGATACGGTTGAAGGATGAATTCGAAGCTCTTTAGCAATTTCTTTGTTACTTAATGAATTTATTTTTAAAGGATTATTATCAAAAAAAGCAACCTGCTTTGAACAGATATATTCACCAACACTCTTAATAGTATCGTTTCTTTTTTTTACAGAAGTCAAAAGCCATTTAGCATCATTAATCTTTTGAAGGATTCGATTATTATTTTTTAATTTTATTTCTTCTTTAACTTTATTGATTAGCACATCATCGGTTTTTATTATTGGAAAACTTTCTTGAATAAATTCAACATTAAAATTGTTATTATTTACCGAAATCTTCAAGTCTGGTTCAATGAATTTAATCTTTTCAAAATTTAGCCCAGGACTTAAATCACATTTTTTTATTTCATCAACCGCATCATCAAAATCCTTTTTAGAAAGTCCTTCCCTTATCATTGACTCTTCAATCTCTTTAAAATTATCCAATCTTTCATTAAATAAGATCTTCATAATTATTAGTTTCTTTTTTTTTGGAATGTGACTGTTATCTATCTGAATCTTTATACATTCTTTATGATCTCTATATCCCACACCATAGGGGCTTAATTTTTGAATGATTGTTTTTAAGACTTCCTCAATCTCAAAAGCTTGAAAAGTAAATTTTGAAATTTCTTCAATTTCATGTATTTCTTCTGCCAGTTTTCCAGATTCATCAATACAATCTATTATTAATTTTGAAATTTCAATTTCTTTTTTACTTAGCTGAAAATCAGTTAATTGGTCAATAAGATTCTCTCTTAATGTAAGTTTTGACTCTATATCAAAATCAAAATTTTTATCATATGAGCTGTTAGTTTCATAAGAGTTTTCTTCTTTTTCTAAGAATGGATTCTCATCCATTTCTTTTTCAATTTTTTTAATTAATTCAAATCTTGATAATTGAAGGAGATCGATAGACTTTTTGAGTGATGGAGTTAGCTTTATGTTTTGTTTTTGTTTAAGATTTTTAGCTAGAATTATGCCCATTTCAGCTATACATGTTTCCTAGATAAACCTTCTTCACTAGTTGATTTGTTACTAACTCTTCTTTGTTTCCCTCAGCAATTATTTGCCCGTTATTAATTATTGCTGCCTGATCGCATATCTCTAAAGTTTCTCTCACATTATGGTCAGTTATTAATATACCAATATTTTTGTTCACTAATTTTTTTAAAACATTCTTTATATCTTCAATAGCAATAGGGTCTATTCCTGCAAAAGGCTCATCTAAAAGTATTATTTTTGGTTCTGCTGCTAACGTTCTTGCAATCTCAACTTTTCTTCTTTGGCCCCCTGATAATTGCCTGCCTTTAAGATCACATATTTCTGATAAACCGAATTCTTCTATCGAACTTTCAATAAAATTTTTAACGTCAACTTTATTATTAAATGACAATTCAGCTAATCCTTGTAGATTGTCGTACACAGATAGATTTTGAAAAATGGAAGGTTCTTGTGGCAGATACTTAATACCTAATTTAGATCTTTTATGCATTGGCAAGTTTGATATGCAGCTATTAAGAAGATTGATTTTACCACCATCCGAATTTACTAAACCTGCAATAATATAAAAAGTAGTTGTTTTTCCTGCACCATTTGGACCAAGCAAGCCATATATTTGACTTTGATTAACCCGAAAGCTTATTTCAGAAAGGATTTTTTTATCTTTTATAGTCTTAGATATTTTTATTATTTCTAACATAAAAAATTACTCTGAAGATATCTGTCCTGTCTCAGGATTAAAAATTATCATATTTGAAGAAATAGATATATTTTCATATTTAATTGATGCGTTCCCTATAAGGTGTACCTTTTCATCAGTATAAAATATTATCTTTTCTGCTTTTCCATCAAAGGAGCTCCCATCTTTATTTGATTCAATTGTAGATGGTTTGCCAATCAAAGATATTACATCTTTAATTTCATCATAAGCGGCTATTTCCGCATTAATCTTTACAAATTTTGAATTAATTTCAACATTATTAAAAAAATTAATTTGATTAGACTTTTTCAGAAATTCTATTGTGTCTGAACTAATTTTAATATCATTCTTAAAGTCAGAAAGCGAGTGAACTGAAAACAAAAATAAAAATAATAGTAATGCTAGTTTACTTATCAATTAAAGTATCCTTGCCTCAATTAAGTCATGCATTGATATAACGCCAACATGTTTTTTATTTTCAACAACAATAAGAGTAAATATTTTATTCTTTTCCATGACTTGTGCTGCATCTACCGCCAGAGCACTTGATTTAATAGTTTTGTAAGACTTTGTCATTACCTCTTTGATCTTTGTTTTTTGTATATCAATTTTTTTATTAATACACCTCCTTAAATCACCGTCAGTAAAAATGCCGACAACCTTTGTTTTATCTATTACGAGAGTTATGCCTAGATTTTTCTTTGTGATTTCTATTAAAGCTTTATCAAGAACAGTATTTGGAGCCACTTTAGGAACAGAACTCCCTTTATGCATAATATCTTGAACTTGCGTGATAAGCTTTTTTCCTAATTTTCCAGCAGGATGAGATGATGCAAAATCATTTTTTGTGAATCCTTTTGCTTCAAGAAGCGCTATTGCTAATGCATCTCCAAATGCTAAAGCATTAGTTGTAGAAGAGGTGGGTGCCAAATCAAGTGGACACGCTTCTTTTTTTGATTTTAGCTCTATTTTAATATCAGCTGATTTCGCAATAGTTGAGTTATTATTACTCGTTAATGATGAAATTTTTTTTGCATGTCTTTTTAAAGAGGGCAAAATATTAATTATTTCATCCGTCTCGCCAGAATTTGATATTAAGAGGACAATATCCTTCTTGCCAATTAATCCCATATCACCATGTGCAGCCTCAGTGGGGTGAATAAATATTGATGGCGTGCCTGTGCTCGTCAAAGTTGCAGATATTTTTTGCGCTATGTGACCAGATTTCCCAACCCCCATTATTACAAATTTTCCCTTTGAAGAAATTACATTTTCACAAAGATTTATAAAAGATTGATTAAGCTGTTTTCCAATAGCTGATATAGACTCGGATTCAATCTTGAAAGTTCTTCTCGCTGAAGCTATATAATTNTATTTTTTCATAANAAATTTAGAAAATTTATNTTCACCTAAATGCTATAATAGACCAATGTTGCATNCACATAAAAATTATTTCTTTTTATTATTATTACTTATAGCTNCTTTTTCTATCAAGTCAGAAGAAAATCCATTTTTATTTATAGATTTAAATGCTCAAAAAATGGCCACAATCCTAACAAATGAATCAGAATTATATGAAATAGATAGGCTGATCTATAAAAATAAAATTAAAGAAATTTTTGAACCAATGATTGATTTTAGAAGAGTTTCTGCGAGCGTAATGAATAAAAAATACTATCTAAAGGCGACAAAAGAACAAAGAGAAGAATTTATTATAATATTTAAAGATTCTTTNTTAGATACTTATGCTGAAACTCTTTCGCAATGGGGAGATTCAACTATAACTACACATTTTCCTGAAGAAATAATAAATTCTTCATTAAAAAATATTGAGGTAAAGCAAACTCTTGATACTGGAAATAGCCGATATCCTATTTCATATAAACTAAGAAAGGGTAAGAGTGGTTGGAAAATTGTAAATATCATTATAAATGGTGTTAATTTAGGTCTGACTTTTAGAAANCAATTTCAAGCTCTTGCAGAATCTCAAGATGANGATATTGAACTTATTTTAAGAAACTGGGTCTCTGATGCCGGTGATGCAGGTATTTCATAATATGAANGAGATTATAGAGAAAATAATAATTGAAAATATACCAGATGCTATTTGTAATTTTGAAGGAGACTCTTGNAATTTATGTTTAACGGTTTCATCTAAAACCTTTAATGGGCTATCTTTAATCAATCAACATAAGAAAGTAATGAAACCTCTAGAGGGAAAATTTGAATCCGGTGAACTTCATGCTCTTAGCCTTGAAACTAAAATTATATAAAAAATAAATATGGAAAAGCTATTAATTAGAGGAGGAAACTCTCTTTCAGGAAGCATTAATTGTTCTGGTGCAAAAAATGCCGCGTTACCCATGATTGCATCAACAATTCTTTGTGATGAGAAAATAATCCTTAAAAATCTACCTTATTTGCAAGATATCACAACGATGTTCGAATTATTAGGTTCAATGGGGGCTGAAATTTTACTTAATGAAAATATGAATTTTACGATTTCAACAAGTAACTTAANTGATATNGAGGCTAGATATGAATTAGTAAAGACTATGAGAGCTTCTATATTAGTTTTAGGTCCATTACTAGCAAAACATGGTAAAGCAAGGATTGCATTGCCTGGAGGATGCGCCATAGGATCAAGGCCAGTAAATTTCCATTTAGACGCATTAAGGCTCTTGGGAGCCGAAATTAAACTTAAGAATGGTTATATTGAGGCATTTGCTAAAGAGCTAATCGGAGCTAATATTAAATTTGATGGAGTCACAGTAACCGGTACTGAAAATCTAATGATGGCAGCAACTCTTGCAAAGGGTATGACAACTCTTTCAAATGTTGCAAAAGAGCCCGAAATAATTGATCTCGCAGATATGTTNAATTCAATGGGTGCAAGAGTTGAAGGAGCCGGNTCTGANGAGATNATAATTCATGGAGTAGANAGTCTTTATGGGACTGAATTTGTTATCCCNGCTGATAGAATAGAAGCTGGTACATATCTTGNTGCTGCTGCGGTTACAAAAGGAGATNTAACTGTAAAAGGAATTAACCCNNATAGATTAATGAAAGTAATTGATAAATTGAAAGAGTCTGGGGCAGAAGTGTTTTATGATGAGAGCTCTGTATCTGTCTCAATGAAAAAAGAATCTCCTAAATCTGTTGATATAACGACTGCTCCCTTTCCAGAATTCCCAACGGATATGCAGGCACAGTTTTCAGTTATAAATGCNATATCTGATGGAACTGCAAATATTTATGAGACTGTATTCGAAAATCGATTNATGCATGTTTTAGAATTAAATAGAATGGGATGTGATATTTCAGTTCAAGGCAATCATGCAATTATTAAAGGAGTTAAATCTATTTATGGCGCTGAAGTCATGGCAACTGATTTAAGAGCATCAGCAAGCCTTATACTTGCAGGTCTTTGTGCAAAAGGTGAAACAGTAGTAGATAGAATTTATCATATTGATAGAGGATATGAGCGAATAGAAGANAAATTAAATTATCTAGGTGCTAATATCACAAGANTACCTAGTTAATCTTTTTTATCTGCTCCGAAGTAATTTCGATAGATTTGTATTCATTCTTAGGGGTTACTAATTTTAATTTTATATCTTCTCCTAACCCGGCAAACCGCAATGACTTAGTTAAATTGTCCCATGTTCCTGGATTTCCATCTATTTCAAAAATAATATCATTAGACCTAACACCCTGGTCATAAAGGGGACCAAAATTATCTATCTCCACTATTTTTAAAGCATTTATAAGTTTATCTTCTAAATTTAAGCCAACCCTTGCAACTCTAAAATTGCCAATCCAAGTAGTTCTTATTTTTCCATATTGAATAAGTTCAGAAGCTATTTGAACAATAAGATTTGAGGGTATTGCAAAACCGATACCTTGGTAAGCACCTGTTTTTGACAATATTTTTGAATTAATTCCAACCAAATTCCCATTTTCATTAATTAATGCTCCGCCTGAGTTGCCTGGATTAATAGCAGCATCGGTTTGTATGAGCTGAAGATACGGATTTCCATAATCTCTTCCAGTAGCACTAATTATTCCATTTGATACTGAAATGCCAATACCATAAGGATTACCAATTGCTAGGACTCTGTCACCAATTTTTAGATTTTCTGAATTAGCAATATTTATTTTATTAAGTTTCTCACTTGAGGTTATCTTTAAAACTGCAATGTCAGTATTTTCATCTATACCTATTATTCTTGCAGAATAGTTATTGCCATTATTNAGCCTTACATTTATATTTTGTCCAGAAAGGATATGNAGATTTGTAACGATATAGCCATCATTAGAGAATATTACTCCAGAACCAATACCGCTCCCTTTTTTTGAAAAAGAAAGATTGTTGCTTGAAGAAATTGTAACAACAGAAGCTATTGACTTCTCAGAAGCTTCTACTAATTTGTTTTTATCATTAGTTATAAAGTACCATGAGCCTAAAAAAGTTAATAAAATAACTAATATATAATTTATACCGTATGTTTGAAAAAATTTCATAATGTTAATNACTCAAAATATCATTGATGCCCTTAAAAACCAAGACNTAATAGTAGATCCAGCTCAGACCATTCTAGTCAAAAAGCTATCTCAANTGAAGCTAGATAAAAAATTCTCTCTTAACATTAGGAATTTTNTTAGAAAAAGGANCCTTGGGATATACATATGGGGTGATGTTGGGAGAGGTAAGACNTTAATTGTNAGAGAGTATCTTAANCAACTTAAAAAAAAGGATATTAAAAGNTTTCACTATATTGATTTTATGAATTATATACATAATGAGTTAAATAAAAACTCTGGTTTAAGCGATCCTCTCAAACAAGTANCTGAAAGTATAATTAAAAGANATAGCCTAATATTTATAGATGAATTCCAAGTTGAAGATGTTGCAGACGCAATGATAGTTGGAAGTCTTTTAAAAAAAATTTTAGAATCAGGTACAAAAATTATTCTTACGTCTAATTCTCATCCACATGATCTATACAAAAATGGGTTGCAAAGACAAAAATTTATTAATTCCATTGATGTTTGTCTAGAAAAATTAGAAATTTTTGAACTAGACGGAGAAATTGACTATAGAACAAAAAATATTATTGAATTAGATAAAAATGAAAAAAAATTTTTCTCAGAAAAAGATATATTTGAATTAATAACTTTTAATTTTGGCTCTACTTTCAATAATACCAATGAGATCATAATCAATGAGCGTAAATTTAAATGTAAATTATCTTATAGAAATATCCTATGGATAGAATTTAATAATTTTTTTAGCGACTCTACCGGCACTAGTGATTATAAAGATATTTCAAGAAGGTTTGATTGGATATTTATTAACAACTTTATAGTTTGCGATGATGACTCAGCAGATATTATAAGAAGGTTTATTTCATTTATTGATATTGCCTATACTGAAAAAGTTAAAGTCAGATTCTTTTTTAATGATATAGATATAGAAAATATCTACACAGGTACTAAATTAGATCTTTTGTGGTCTAGGTGTGCTAGTAGACTTGAAGAAATGAAGACCTATGACTATTTGTCTGATGATTAAATTTAATAAAAATGCATATAAATATTGCTATATTTTCAACTAAACATTAATATTCGTTTCTCAAATTAAATGAATATGAAAACTTACTCGCTAAAAAAAGAAGAAGTGGAAAGAACATGGTATGTGCTAGATGTCACTGATCGTATTCTTGGAAGAGTTGCAACTAGAATTGCTGATAGAATTAGAGGCAAAGACAAGCCTACCTTTACTCCACATACTGATGGTGGAGACTATGTAATTGTTATAAATGCAGAAAAAATTAAAGTTACTGGATCAAAATACACAGATAAAAAATATTATCGTCATTCGCTTTATCCTGGTGGCCTGAAATCACAAACATTTAAAGAGTTAAGTAATAAAAATCCAGAAAGAATTATTGAGGAGGCTGTGAAAGGTATGATGCCAAAGAACAAGCTTGGAAAGTCAATGATAAAAAAACTTAAAGTATTCAAGGGTCCAAACCATGATCATGATTCACAAAAACCAACTGAGTGGAAGCTAAATTAATGAGTGCAGAAACCCACTATGCAACAGGAAGAAGGAAAACATCTTCTGCGAGAGTCTATCTAAAGAAAGGTGGCGGCAATATAGTAGTTAACAATAAGAAATTAGATGAGTATTTTGGACGAAAAGTTGCTCAAATGCTTGTAATGCAACCATTAGAACTTGCCGAACTTTCTGAAAAAATTGATGTAGACATTAAGGTTAAGGGTGGAGGCAGTTTTGGACAGGCTGGTGCAATAAGACACGGCATATCTAGAGCATTAATAATGTTTGATGAAGATCTAAGACCGCAACTAAAAAAAGCTGGGCTCTTAACTAGAGATCCAAGAAAAGTTGAAAGAAAGAAACCTGGTCTTGTTAAAGCAAGAAAAAGCAAACAATTTTCTAAAAGATAATTCATTATTTTTCTTACTTATTTTCAATTATAACTAAATTTTATATTGCTTAAATATGTTATAATTTCAATGAAATTTGACTAGCACACAGCCTAAATGCAAGAGAAAGATAAAACAAGAAGAAAGGTATTAATTGGCCTAACAAGTGCTGTTGGTTTATCTGGACTACCTTTTGCAGCAACCCCGTTTATTGCTGCTTGGAATCCAAGTGCTAAAGCTAAAGCAGCTGGTGCGCCTGTAAAATTAGATGTTTCAAAAATGCAATATGGACAACAAATACAAGTCGCCTGGCGAAAGCAACCAGTCTTTATAGTAAGGCATACTGAAGAAAGTCTTAATAGTCTTGAGCTTGCCTTGCCAAAATTAGCTGATCCCAACTCAGATGAAATAACAGAGCCCTATAAAGGTCTTTACCCTACAAGATCAAAGAGCTCAGAATATTCAGTCATGTCTGGCGTTTGTACCCATCTAGGATGCTCGCCTAAATATTTTCCAGAGGTTGAGCCCAAGCCATGGGATGCTTCATGGAATGGAGGGTTTTTTTGTCCCTGTCATGGGTCAATGTTTGATATTGTTGGAAGAGTTTTTAAAGGTGTTCCAGCGCCAACAAACCTAGTAGTACCCCCTCATATGTTTGAAGGAAGTATATTAACAATCGGAGAGGATAAGGAGTTATAAATGAGTGAAATCGCTGGCAGACTATTTTCTTGGGTTAATGATAGACTACCTATAGTCAACACTTTTGAAAGACATCTTTCAAAACACCCAGTTCCATCAAAGGTAAATTTTTGGTATTTATTTGGAGCGTTAGCAGCAGTTACATTAATTATACAAATAGTATCAGGCATTTGGTTGATAATGCCTTATTCGAATACTGAAGAAGAAGCTTTCTCTTCAATAGAATATATAATGCGAGATGTAGACTATGGATGGGTTATTAGATATATCCATACCACAGGAGCATCTTTATTTTTTGCTGTAGTCTATTTACATATGTTTCGAGGCCTTTTATATGGCTCTTATCAGAAACCAAAAGAACTAGTGTGGATATTTGGTTGTACCATATATTTAGCGATGATGGCTGAAGGCTTTTTAGGATATGTTTTACCCTATGGACAGATGTCTTATTGGGGAGCACAAGTAATTATTTCTCTTTTTGGAGCCATTCCATATATTGGAGAATCTCTAGAATTATGGGTAAGAGGAGATTATTATATTTCAGGAATTACGGTTTCTAGATTTTTTGCATTGCATGTTGTAGCACTGCCATTAGTTTTAATTGCGCTAGTTTTTCTCCATTTAGTAGCACTTCATGAAGTTGGTGCTGGAAATCCTGAAGGTGTAGATATTGAAGAATTTCTTGATGATGATGGCATTCCTCTCGATAGCGTACCATTTTTTCCATATAAGGTTTTGAATGCCATGGTTGCTATAGGAGTCTTTGGTGTAGTTTTTTCAATAATTATGTTTTTCTTTCCTGAAGGTGGCGGTTATTTTATCGAAATGGCTAATTTTCAAGAAGCTAATCCTCTTGTGACTCCAGATCACATAGCGCCTGTTTGGTATTATGCGCCTTTTTATACAATGCTAAGAGCAATACCTGATCCTCTTGGCGGTCTTATTGTTATGGCCTCAGCTGTAGCAATTTTCTTTGTTGTTCCATGGCTTGATAGGAGTAAAGTTGCTTCAATTCGATATAAAGGTATCTATAGCAAAATTGCTTTAACTTTATTTGGAGTAAGTTTTCTTACTTTAGGTTATCTAGGAACTGTAGGTGTAACTGAAATAAGGAAAACTATGAGTATTATTTGTACGATAATATACTTTGCATATTTTTTACTAATGCCTATATATACAAAATATGAAACTACAAAGGAAGTTCCAAAAAGATTATGATTTTTACCTCAAAAGATCTTAGAATTTTTATTAATGCATTATGTCTTTTAATTGCAATATTTTTTGTAAATGAAATATATGGTGCTGAGGGTGGACCATGCAAAGAATATGGGGAATGCGATAAGTTTCAATACTCTTTAAACGATATGGAATCATTGCAAAGAGGTGCTGCTACCTATATTAATTATTGTTATGGCTGTCATTCTCTTAAATATTCTAGATGGGGAAGAGTTGCAAAAGATTTACAAATTCCTGAAGATATTTTTTTTGAAAATTTAGTTTTTGATAAATCAATAAAGACAGGAGACTTAATGACCGGAGCAATGTCAGAAGATTCTGTAAATTGGTTTGGGGTTGAGCCACCAGATTTATCATTAGTATCTAGATACAAAGGAGATGATTGGATTTATTCATATCTTAGAGCTTATTATGAAGATTCATCAAAACAATATGGAGTGAATAACTTGGTATATCCTGGAACTGCGATGCCCAATGTTCTTTTATCACTTCAGGGTAATCAAAGACTAATATGTAAAAATATTCCTATTATCGCCCTGAATGGTGGTGAGAAAAGAGATGAATCAGGTAATTCTCTTTTGAAAGAAAAATGTGGTTTCCTTGAAGTAGAAGAGGGAACTGGTATGTTAAGCAAGGAAGAATTTGATACTTTAATATATGACTTAACAAATTTTTTGGTCTATGTTGGAGAGCCAAGTAAGGCTACTAGAGAAAGAATTGGATGGTATGTTATATTCTATTTTTTAATTTTTACTGCATTAGCTTCTCTATTATATAGAGAATACCATAAAGACTATAATAAATAATTAGGGGAAAAAATGATTTTATATTCAGATAGAGACGACCACTACAGTCAACGGGTTAGAATAGTTCTTGCAGAGAAAGATATTGCTGCAGAAATAAATGAATCAAAACAGGATGAAACTCCTGATGAAATTCTTTCAATAAGCCCTTATCACAAATTACCAATCTTAGTTGATAGAGATCTTGCTATTCATGATCCTTCAGTAATGATGGAGTATTTAGATGAAAGATTTCCTCATCCTCCTCTACTGCCGGTTTATCCTGTTGAAAGAGCTAACAGCAGAACACTGATGCTAAGAATTGATAGAGAATGGTGCCCGCTAATAGACCTATTAATAGAAGGCAAGAAGGCTGAGAAAGAACTTATGAAGATTAGAGAAGAACTATTACATGAAATATCATCAATAGCGCCTACATTTAAAGAGTTTAAATATTTTATGAGTGATGAATTTACACTTGTTGATTGTTGTTTCGCACCAATATTATGGAGACTTTCTTCAGTTGGAATAAAACTTCCAGTAAATAGGCATCTCAAACCTCTACTTGATTATCAAAAAAATGTTTTTGAGAGACCTGGATTCCTTGACAGTCTTTCCTCGCTAGAAAGAGACCTTAAGAGCGATTAGTAATACTATTTGAAGATATTTTCCAAATGGGAAGATTTCTGTTGATGCATTGATTTTTTCTGATTTTAGTTGGGCCTGTTTCAAGCATAATATTACTTTTAAAAAGGTTATTTTGATAAATTTTTTCGATGGTGAGGAAGTCTGAAATTAGTAACTTTTCAAATTCATTTTCAATGCTGTCGATTTTTTTCTTATTTGAAATATTGTCAATTATTTTTTTTGATAAAGGTATATAGGTATTCTCAAAATCAACTAGTTTCTTAAGATTATTTGCATTATGAAATATTTGTGTTGATGAATAGAAGTCTATATTTAAAGCAGAACTTCTGAAGATAGGAACAATTGTTTTACCTAGATCATAGTTTATAAGAAAATACATTTTTGAAATATCATTTCTGATTCTTGGCGAATGTTCAATGTTTATATTTCTATCAATGCTAGACATATTTGAATGTTTTTCAATACTTAAATCACGCCCTAATATTTTATCTATCTTATTTTTATAATTTTCTTCATCAATTAAAAAATATAGTTCCAAGGGATATTTATTTTTTAGATTTTGAGCTATTTTTTTAAATTCATCAGAATAGACTATTAATATTTTTTTGTTGCTATCTCTTGATGAGTTAAATACTACAGATTCTAAAAAGATATTTTGCTCTTCAATAAAACTATTACAAAAATACTTTAAATCTGATTTCAAGATATTATTTCCTAGTTTGTACGAATCTGTTTTATCAAAATCTACAGCAAACTGAAGATCTTCTTTTAATAAGTATTCAATGATCATTTCTTTATTTTTATTAGATGTCTGAAGATCTAAGTTAAGAACTAATTGTTCTTTCTGTTGTATTGATGTGGTTGTACATGAGGCCAAGAAAAGCATCACAGGGAATAAGATTGATGTTAAGCTAAATCTCATAATTTATTAAAATTAAATGTTATATTTTATTTCTACACCTATTGGTAATTTAAATGATATATCACTTAGGGCTATAGATGTTATTAGATCTTCTGATTATTTATATGCTGAGGACACTAGAACAACTAAAAAGCTTTTAGATTTCATTGATTGCAATAAGAAATGCAAAAGTTTTCATGAGCACAATGAAGATAGAACTTCCATAGAAATAATTAAATACATTAAGGATAATAAAACTGTTTCTATTGTCTCAGATGCTGGAACTCCAGCAGTATCTGATCCAGGATATAAGTTAATAAGAGAATGTTCTAAAGAATCAATTAACTATACTCTTATTCCTGGACCTTCATCTGTTTTAAGTGCACTTGTGATGTCTGGACTGCCTACCGATAAATTTTCTTTCTATGGGTTCATGCCTAGAAAAAAAAGTGAACAACAATTATGCTTTGAAAATTTAAAAAATGAGAACAAGACTGCAATATTTTTTGAATCATCTAATCGAGTTAAAAAAACTATTTCTCATATGTTGAGGTTTTTAGATCCAACTCGCAATATTTCAATTTGCAAAGAAATGACTAAATTGCATGAACAAATATTAAGAGGTAATTTGGTAGATATATTAGAAGATATAAAAAATGAGAAAATACTCCTAAAGGGTGAAATAGTTATTGTAATTGAAGGCTCTAAGAAATATATGAAAAGCATTGCGCTTGATATCAAAACAAAAAAGGAATTTTTGAAAAAGATGTCTGCTTCTGATGCTGCTAAACTTATTTCTTTGGTGACTGGTGAAAATAAAAGAGATATTTATAAATATCTTATAGAAACTTAAAAAAAATCATTATAATAACTCTCGAGTTGGTTGGATGATCGCTAATTTAATTAGAGGAAAGTCCGGACTTCATAGAGCAGGGCGCCAGGTAACACCTGGGAAGCGTGAGCTTACGGATAGTGCAACAGAAAATATACCGCCAATTCATTTTGGTAAGGGTGAAAAGGTAAGGTAAGAGCTTACCGCTTAAATGGTAACATTTAGGGCATTGCAAACCCCAGCCTGAAGCAAAACCAAATAGAAATCCAATAAAGTTGCTCGCTTTGGATTTGGGTAGGTTGCTAGAGTATTATGGCAACATAATATCGAGATAGATGATCGTCAATTACAGAATCCGGCTTATAAACCAACTCAAATTTATTGTTTAATATATACTTTTTTTCTTATAAGTGTGAAAAAGTGTGTAAAAGTGTTGCAAAGTGTGCAAAAAGTCTTTATATTTTATAAATGTTCGGATTTAACACAGTTTCTTTAGATGCTAAGGGAAGATTATCAATACCTGCTAGATACAGATCTGATCTTAAGTCTCAAAATCAAAAAAAAATAGTTATAACAAAAGATCCGCAATATCCATCATTAAAGGTTTATCCGGCTCAAGAATGGGATATCATTTCATCAAAATTAAAGTCACTTCAGGGCTTAGATCCAATAGTAAGAAACATTCAATGGACAATATTGGGCAATGCTTATCAAACAGAAATAGATATAGATGGAAGAATGCTTTTAAGAATTCCAAATGATTTGAAATTATATGCTGAAATAGAGAGTGAAAAGCAAATCGCTCTGGTGGGTATGGGAAATAAATTTGAAATATGGAATATTAATAGTTGGGAAATGAGACAAACTGGTGGATCTTTATCTACAGAAATTTTAGATGTTGTTCTTCCAGAGAGCATAAAGTCTATGTCATTTTAATTAGGGGAAAGAAAGATGGATTTGAGAGTTATAGAACAAGAAATAGAAAACGCTAAGATTAAAGTAGTTGGTGTAGGTGGTGGTGGGGGAAATGCAGTGATGCATATGATTAATCATAATATCAATGGAGTAGATTTTATTTGTGCAAATACAGACACTCAGGCTCTTAATGCTTCGAAAGATGCAATAATTTTAAAACTAGGAAATGGTCTTACAAAAGGCCTTGGTGCTGGTGCAGACCCTGATATTGGAAGACGGGCAGCTGAAAGCGATAGGATGGCAATTGAAGAGTTATTAACAGGTGCAGATATGGTTTTTGTTACAGCTGGCATGGGAGGCGGTACTGGTACTGGAGCCGCACCAGTGATTGCATCAATTGCAAAAGAATTAGGAGCTCTTACTGTAGCAGTAGTTACAAAACCTTTTAAATTTGAAGGAAAAAAAAGGATAGGAGCAGCAGAAAAAGGTCTTGCAGCATTAGTTGAAGAGGTGGATAGTCTCGTAACTATCCCTAACCAAAAACTTCTTGAGATATTGGATCCAGATACTCTAATTGAGGATGCATTCGCTAAATCAGATGACGTTTTAAAAGGTGCTGTTCAAGGTATTTCGGATATTATTATGCAAAGAGGACGTGTTAATGTTGATTTTGCTGATGTTAGAGCTGTTATGTCGGAGAAAGGTACTGCAATGATGGGAACTGGAATTGCAGCTGGTAATAATAGAGGTGAAGTAGCTGCAACCAAGGCAGTTAAAAGTGAGTTACTCGATGATATCAATCTTAAAAATGCTAGAGGTGTTTTAGTTAATATTACTGGCAGAAATCCTACTCTTAATGATCAGACCGAAGTAACTAATATCGTTGAAGAAATTGTCAGTGAAGATGCGCTTGTCATTTACGGCCTTGTATTCGATGATAATTATAAAGATGATATTAAAGTAACTATCGTGGCAACAGGAGTAGATCAAAGAGCTCCCGCATTAGTAATCGATAATGAACCTACCATGACATTAAATCCAGTAGGCTTAAATAGAGAGACAACAAATCAAGAAGTTGGCACGTCATCTGCAGAGGACAATATGGAGTTCCTTGATGTGCCGACTTTTATGAGAAAACAAGTAGACTAAAATGCTTCATTTTCCAGTTTTACTGGAAGAATCTGTTGATTTTTTAATTCAAAATATTGATGGTTCTTTTATAGATGGTACATTTGGAAGAGGCGGCCACTCTAAATCAATTTTAAAAAAAATATCCTCTAAAGCATCTCTATATGCTTTTGATAAGGATCCAGAAGCAGTCAAATTTGCTGCAAACTTTAAAGAAAAAAATTTTCAAATCTTTCATGATTCTTTCAAAAATTTTCATAGGTATTTTGATAAGGAAAGCATAGACGGCATTATTTATGACTTAGGAACCTGCTCTACTCATTTTGATAATTCTCAGAGAGGGTTTAGCCTCAATAAAGATGGACCACTGGATATGCGTTTTGATAATACAAAAGGAACTCCATTATCTGAATGGATAAACAAAGCCAAGAAAGAAGAAATAATCGAAATTTTATATAAGTACGGAGATGAAAAGCATGCTAAATTTGTTGCCAATGCAATAGATAAGGAAAGGAAAGGCAAACCAATAACTAAAACTATCCAACTCGCCAATATCATTAAAAATAATTTTCCTGATAAAAAGAAGAAAATCCATCCTGCAACTAAATCTTTTCAGGCATTTAGAATATATATCAATAATGAGCTTGAAGAATTTGAAAGTTCTTTGCGTGTTACAAAGAAAATATTAAAGAAAAATGGAGTAGTCGTAACAATAGCTTTTCATTCGCTTGAGGACAATGTTATTAAAAATTTTTTTAAACCCTCCTTAAAATTATTCCCTAAAGATATACCTCTAAATAATGTTGAAGAGAGAAGTTTTAGGTGTATTGCTAAAAAAATTAGACCATCTGATGATGAGATAGAAAAAAACAATAGATCTAGAAGTGCAATTATGCGAGTTTTTCAGAAAACATGATTCAGAAAAGAATGTTTATAAATGTTTTTATATTAGTCTTTAGTATTTTTATTCTTAGTATAGAAAAAATAAAGCTGGCATGGGAAATTACGACCTTGCACAATAATTATGCAAACTTAAGGGTGGAGAATGAGAATTTAAAGGATTTAAACTTAAAGCTAATAACTCAATTTCATATAGAAAACTCTCCGGCTAACATTGAAAAGATTGCTAAAGAATCTCTTGGAATGGAAAAGAAAAAACCTATTAGAATATTAATCAATGAATAATAAAAATATATTATTAAATTGGAGATTTGCTTTGATCTCTTTTAGTGTTTTTGTCGTTTTAGCTGCCATTATCTTTAAAATGTTCTCTATCTATTTTTTTGACAGTAAATTCCTTAAAAATGAAGCTAATAAGAGATATGTATCATACAAAGATATTAATTCAGTTAGAGGGAGTATTTTTGATAGAAATAATTTTCCATTAGCTGTATCAATAGTTAACTATGATTTATATGCCTTAAAAGGTTTCAAGAAGTCTCAACTCATGAGTCTATCAGAAGTACTAGACCTAGAATCGGATGTAATAAAAGACTCTTTCAGCAGAAAAACTATTTTAAAAAAGAATTTATCTAATAAAGAAATATTAGATATAAAAATGTTAAATCTTAGTAATTTTGAGATTGAAATGAGACATAGCAGGCATTACCCTCTGGGTGAACAAATAGGGACATTGATAGGTTTTTATGGAACAGATGGGGCTCAAGAAGGCCTTGAGAAGAGCTATGATAATGTTCTTTCTGGTGTTAACGGAAGAGAGAAATTCTTTAAAAATGCAAAGCAAGAAATTATTTCTCAACCTATTGAAGTAATTAAAACAGTTCAAGGTGAAGATGTTTATTTAACTATTGATGCAACCTTACAATTCTACTCATATAAATACCTTGTTGAGGCAATAAAAAGAAACAAAGCCAAAGCAGGCACAGTTATTATTTTAGATAATAAAAAAGGTGAGGTTCTTGCAATGGCTAGTTATCCTTCCTATAACCCAAACAACTCTCAAAGAAAAATCCAAAAAAATAGAGCATTAGTCGAAGCATATGAGCTTGGATCTGTTCTAAAGCCAATTGTTCTTTCCAAGGCGCTTGAAAATGGATTATTTTTGCCAGATGAATCTATTGAAATTCCAAGAAGATTAAACTTGAATAATAAAATTATTGTAGATTCTAAAAATCATGAAAAGTTAACACCTAAGGAAATAATTGCTGTTAGTAGCCAAGTAGGAGCTTCAAAAATAGCTATAGAGCTTGGTTACGAAGAATTAAAGAAAAATTATTATGATTTTGGATTTACAAAGCCAATATCAATAAATTTTCCCTCTAGCTCTTTTGGATATATGAATATAAAAGAAAAAGTTTCAGATAAAGAACTGGCAAGTTTGGGTTACGGTTATGGAATAGAGATAACACCCTTTCAATTAGCTTCAGCTTATTCTGTATTTGCAAATGGTGGAGAATTTAAAGATTTTCAGATATTTAAAGATCAAGAAGTTAGATCGCAAAAAATCATATCCAGTGATTCTGCTTTACAAATCCTTGATGCTTTAAAGATGGTTGTAAAAGATGGAACTGGAAAAGCAGCAAATGTAAAAGGCTTTTCTGTAGGAGGAAAAACTGGAACTGCTCATCAAACTAAAAAAGGATCAGGATATGCAGAAAATTTATATATAGCCTCTTTTGTTGGTATTACTCCTATAAGCGACAAATCCCTCACTATTTTTGTTTCAATAGAAAATCCTGGATTAAATTCTTATACAGGTGGTGCAGTTGCAGCGCCTGTTTTTGCAAAGATTGCAGAAAGTTCTTTAAATCATTTAGGTTATTTTGAAGATGAATGAATATGAAAACATTTTAGGCATTCAAATTCCAAAAGATACAAAAATCTCAAGTGTCACTAACTCATCAAAGAAAGTGATAAAAGATTCAATCTTTTTTGGACTGCAAGGAACAAAGACCCATGGTAGTAATTTTGCAGAAGAAGCCATTAATCTTGGAGCTTCTATTGCAGTTCATAATGATCCAAACGTAATAATAAAAAATGAAAAGATTCTATATATAAAAAATTTAGAAGAAAAAATAATTAAATTTCTTGATGCTTTTTATAAAATTGACATTAATAGTAATAATTTTTTCACATTTACAGGAACAAATGGTAAAACATCTACTGCTCATCTTTGCCATCAATTGCTAGTTAATATGGGATATGAATCAATCTATATAGGCACTCTTGGATGTCAACATAATAATAATAAATTCCAAACATCATTCTCATCAAAGACAACTCCAGACATTTTTGAGTTATTTGAGATAATAAGTTCTTTAGATTGGGGTTTGGATTCGTTGAATATATGTTTAGAAATTTCTTCACATGCACTTGATCAGAAAAGACTTGGTGATATCTTTTGGCTGAACTCAGCATCTATTTTAAATATCGCAGATGAGCATTTGGATTATCATAAAAATATATCTTCATACAGGGATGCAAAATTTGAAATCTTTAAAATTAATTCATCCATTAAGTTAATTGATGAAGGCTCTTTAAAATATTCTGAAAAATATAATTTTATAAAAGATAATGATCATGAGCTTACATGTATTAGTAATAAAAATGATTTTTCAGATATTTTTTATAAAATAACAAAAATATCAATAAGCAAATCTGAATTCGAAATATTAATCAATAATGGGCCTCAAGGATATGAAGATGACAACAACAAGAAGTATAAATTTTCATGTAAGCTCTTTCCAGAATTCAATGTCAGTAATCTAGTTTTTGCAATTTGCTCAATAGGATTTGATAAATTTTATGATGATTCAATTAATGACCTTTCTTTCTTAAAACTTCCTAAAGGAAGATTAGATATTATAGAAGGTATTCCTGTTAATATTATTATTGACTTTGCTCATAATGAACATTCTTTTAATATTCTTTTAAATTCTATCAAAAGATACTTTGATAATTTAATTGTAGTCTTCGGTTGTGGCGGTGACAGAGACAAGATTAAACGTTCGAAAATGTTGAAAGTTGCTATAGAGAATGCGTTCAAAATAATTTTTACATCAGATAATTCTAGAAGTGAAAATTTTGAAGACATTTATGAGGATGCTAAATATGATAATGATCTTAGGGATGTAATAGTTATTGAAGACAGAAAAGAAGCCATCATTCAAGGAAGCAAGTTAATAAATGATAATGACTGTATGTTAATTCTTGGAAAAGGACACGAAGAAACTCAAGAAATTAATGGAATAATTTCACATTTTAGTGATTATGAGGTGGTATATGAAATTTATAGCTAATACAGCTGATTTAAGCATATTTCTTGGCATTCCTATTAAAAAGCACCAACCAATTAAAAGCATTTCATCAGATACAAGAGCTATAAAAAAAGATTCTTTATTTATTGCTATTAAAGGTAAAAATTTTGATGGCAATGATTTTGTTGAAGAGGCCCTAGCCAAAGGTGCTGTTGTTGTTATAACAGATCATCAGCGTTACAAAAATAACATAAATAAAAGAATTATTTATGTTGATGACACAATAAACGCATTAAAAAAAATATCCCAGAACATTATTAAAGATTATCAAGGTTCTGTAATAGCAATTACCGGAAGCAATGGCAAAACCACCACCACTAATATTATTGCCAAAACATTAAGAAATAACTCAAAGACTTTGAAAAACTTTAATAATGAAATAGGAGTTCCTTTAAGCATTATGAATGCATCTCCTAAATCAAAATATTTAGTTCTCGAAATTGGTGCATCCAAATTCAAAGATATCGACTATCTAAGCAGAATTATAAAACCATATATCGGTGTTATTACAAATATAGGGAATTCTCATTTAGAAATATTAAAAAATATTGATGGTGTATTTAAAGTAAAATCGGAAATTATTGAAAACATCCAAAAAAAAGGATTTTTAATTATCCCAGGTGATAATAGAAAACATCTTATAAAATGGAGGAAAATAAGATCTGATATCCAATTCATAACATTTGGAATAAATATAGATTCAGATTTTTATGCAGAAAAAGTAAAAATTAAATCCAATGGACTGAGCTTTACAATTTCTTCAAAGCTATTAAAAAAATCTATTTTAATCAACACATCTATAGAGGGAGAGCATAATATTAAAAATATTCTTGCTGCTTTTGCAGTTTATTTTTGTTTAGGGAAAGAACCAAATAATTTCTCTGAACTTTTAAGCAACAATAGTTTTAATAATTTAAGGCAAATCAAATCAAAATGGATTAAAGGGTCGACATTAATTGATGATACCTATAATGCAAATCCTGACTCAACTAAGAAATCTATTGATTTATTAAGTAATTATCAAAAAAATACTGTCCTATTATTAGGAGACATGTTGGAATTGGGAAGATACAAAAATAAATTCCATAAAGATATTGGCAAGTATGCTAAGAAGAAAGGAATAAATTTACTTCTTGGGTATGGCAATCTTACAGAGCATGCAATAAAAGGTTTTGGTGAAAAAGGTATTTTCTTTGATAATGAAAGTGATTTAAAGAGATATTTAAAACAAAATATAACATCAAAAGATGTTATCTTGATTAAAGGTTCCCGAGGTATGAGAATGGAGAGATTCATAAATGTTTGAGTATTTAGGCACAATTTTAGTATCAGTTGATCCTGGTTTTGATGTTTTGAGATATTTAACAGTTAGAACAATTGGAGGTACTGTAACAGCATTGTTAATCTCAATCTTAATGGGGCCATTAATAATTAATTTCTTAAAATCAATGCAATTTCAGCAATATGTTAGAGAGGATGGCCCTAAATCACATCATCAAAAAACAGGAACGCCCACCATGGGCGGACTATTAATCTTATCCTCTCTCATAATTTCAACCCTACTTTGGGCAGATCTAGGTAATAGATATATATGGGTTGTTATGGGTGTAACAGTAGGATTTTCAGTAATAGGATTCTTTGATGATTATTTAAAAATTAAATATAAAAGCTCTGATGGGTTATCTTCTAAACAAAAGATCCTCTTTCAATCTATTATTGCTTTCGTATCTATGTTCTATCTATATTATTCAGCTGAAATAATTCCTGAAACATCTTTTATTGTTCCATTCCTTAAAGATCTGGTAATTCCTATGTCACCCTTTATATTTATTTTTACTGGCATGTTTGTTCTTATAGGTTCATCTAATGCAGTAAACTTAACCGATGGTCTTGATGGTCTCGCCATTCTGCCATCAGTTCTAATAGGTGGAGCACTAGGCTTGATAGCATATGCAATGGGCAATCAGTTAATTGCTGATTATCTTTACTTACCTCATCTTCCTCTATCAGGTGAATTGATTGTATTCTGCGGAGCTCTTATAGGATCAGGGATAGGCTTTTTATGGTACAACACTTATCCAGCTCAAATATTTATGGGAGACATAGGGTCCCTAGCATTGGGAGCTATTTTAGGAATAATTGCAATAATATTGAGGCATGAACTAGTCTTTGCAATTATGGCAGGAGTATTTGTAGTAGAAACATTAAGCGTTGCAATCCAAGTTGTATCATATAAGACTCGAGGCAAGAGAGTCTTTTTAATGGCACCAATTCATCATCATTTTGAATTAAAGGGTTGGGCTGAACCTAAAATTATTGTTCGTTTTTGGATTATTACTCTTGTTTTAATATTGATAGCTTTAGCAACACTAAAATTAAGGTAATCAATGAAGTCTCTTATATATGGTTATGGAGAAACTGGTAAATCTTTTGAAAGATATTTAAATAAAAAAAAACTAAATTTTGAAATATTTGATATAAATCATTCTAAATATAATAAGAATTATGACCTAACAGAATTTAACGAAATCTTATGTAGTCCGGGTATTCCAAGAAAGATATTCAATGAAATAATTAACATTAACAAAAATGTATTTACTGATATTGATATTTTTTTTAAGGAAGATAACTCAATAAAAATAGGAATAACTGGAACTAATAGAAAAAGCACAACTGCTTATCACCTTCAGCAGTTATTAGAAAATCATGATTCTTCAAATTTAATTGGAAATATAGGCAATACAATGCTTGATTTCATTAATAATGATAAGAAGTATTCAATTATTGAGCTATCTAGTTTTCAACTTGATAAAATGATAAAAAATGATTTAGATTATGGGGTTTTGCTCAATATTGATTTGGATCACTTAGACTATCATGGTAATTTTGAAAATTATAAAACATCAAAAGAAAAGATCCTCTTAGCTAAAAATAGCATTTCAAATGAAATAAACCCATATAAGTTATTTGAGTGGATTACATCTTTTAAGGCAGATAAAATTGAGTTGAAAAATCTCCCATACAGATTCCAAAAAATTTCAGAAAATATAATTAATGATTCGAAATCAACCAATTTTCATTCCTTATCATATGCTTTAAATAAAGCTAATAGTTTATTTGAAAATTTAGAATACATTTTAATAGTATGTGGAGACCCTAGAAAAGAAGGATATAGAAAGATCACAATTGAAGGTCCTCGAGAGATTCTCATTTTTGGAGATCATCGCAGAGAGATAGATAGATGTATAAACCACCATAAAAAAACTATTTATAATTCTCTAGAGGATATATCGAACTCAATAAAAGGAAATAAAAATATTCTTTTTTCACCAGGCTATCCAAGTGGTAATGATTACAAGAATTTTGTTGAAAGAGGAGAACACTTCAATCAACTTCTAAAAGTCCATCTATGAATATTAATAAAAATGATATCTTAGTTATATTGCCTCTAATAGCCTTATTGCTTTTAGGAATAATTATGGTTGCCTCTTCAAGCATTTATATCGCAGATGATATGAAATCAAATCCTTTTCATTTTGCACAAAATCAAAGTCTTTTTATTGCAATTGGAATTATCGCAATGGTAGTTTTTTTATTATTACCTTCAAACTTTCTTTATAGAGCTGATTGGATATTTATGTTGATGAGCGTTATTTTATTGATTGCTCTTTTTATTCCTGATGTTGGATCAACTGTTAATAACAGTACTAGGTGGATTCGATTAGGGCCTATCAACATTCAACCATCAGAAATATGTAAATTTAGTATTATTTTATATATATCAGGATATTCAGTTAGACGAACTTCAGAAATTGACTCTTTGAGGGGTTTTGTAAAACCCTTAATTTTATTATTCATAATTTCAATTCTAATTATGTTTCAGTCAGATCTTGGTTCTACAGCTATTATCTGTATGTTAGTAGTTGGAATTCTTTTTTATGCAGGCATATCGTATCTTCAATTAGGGCTCTTAATTTCATTAATTGCTCTTTTGGGTTATTTGGCAATTATAGGTTCCCCAGAGAGATTTTCTAGAATATTAGCTTTTAGTGACCCTTTTGCTCCTGAAATAGCTCGAGATGCAGGATGGCAATTATCAAATTCCTTACTTGGTATTGGTCAAGGAGGGTGGTTTGGAGTTGGATTAGGAAACAGTTTTCAAAAAATTCATTTTTTACCAGAAGCTCATACTGATTTTATTTTTGCAATATTGGTTGAAGAATTAGGTATTATAGGAGCATTATTTCTAATATCATTATTTGTAGTTTTATTGATAGGATTGATATATATTTCATTTGATTCCTTCAAAAAGAAAAGATTTTTTCAAGGATATGTTGTTTTTGGAGTATTTCTTTTGATTGCAATTCAAGCATTCTTTAATATTGCTGTAAATATAGGATTAGTTCCAACAAAAGGCTTAACTCTTCCCTTTATTAGCTATGGAGGAACTAGCATGATAATAATGCTTTCATTAATAGGTATTGTATTAAGAATTAATAATGAAAATAAATTATTTTAGATTATGAAATTTTTAATTGTAGCTGCAAAAACTGGTGGACATGTATTCCCCGCTTCAGCAATTGCTAAATCATTAGTTAAAAATAATTATGAAGTTGTTTTCATTGGTACAGGTACTGAAATTGAAAAAAGTGCATACGAAGAAATAGATTCAAAAATATATAATCTATCTATTGAGGGTTTCCGTGGTAGTAACTTGATAATCAAATTTAAAGTTATTTACCAAATTTTTGTTAACATTTTCAAAGTAATTAAAATTATTAAAGAAGATCAAATAGATGCAATGATTGGTTTTGGAGGCTTTATAACTGTTCCATCCGGGATCGCATGTTGGCTAACTAGAAAACCAATATTTTTACACGAACAAAATGCCGTATTAGGTTCTGCTAATAAATTATTATCAAAAATATCTAAGATTAATTTTATTGGATTTCCTATAAAGGGTTTAAAAAAAGCTGTGCTTTCTGGAAACCCGATAAGAGACTTCTTTAATGATAGTCAAAAGAATTACATCGGGAAAGATAATGAGGAAATAAAAATCTACATAACTGGTGGTAGCCAAGGCGCAGAATATATCAACCAAACTGTCCCGTTAATTTTTAAAAATCTTCCATATGAGCTAAAAATTAGACATCAATGTGGCAAAGACAAGCTAGAAAAAGTTAAAGATTTATACAAGTCAAACGAGATCAATGCTGAGGTGAATGAATTTTATAAAAATCCCAATGAGCAAATTATTTGGTCTGATTTCGTAATATCAAGAGCTGGTGCTATTAGTTTATCAGAGATAACCTCGCTGAAAAGGGGTGTTGTCATGATTCCACTTCCCACATCAATAGATAATCATCAGTTATGGAATGCCAAAAGCATTGAGGGAATTAGCATGGGTATTTTGCATGAACAAAAGGAGCACATAAATCATCTTCAAAAGAAGGTAGAAACTCTGATTAAAAATAAAGTCTTTATTAGTTGGAAGAATACTGAAAACTTAGATCACATAAATTCAGCAAAAATAATTATTGCAAATATAGAAGATTTTTTTGAGAACAATGAAATTATTTAAAAAAGTAAAAAGAATTCACTTTGTAGGTATCGGTGGTGCTGGAATGATTGGCATTGCAAGAGTGCTATTAAAAAAGGGTTATAAAATATCTGGCTCTGATATTATAGATTCTGATGATTTAAAGAAGCTAAGGGAGGATGGCGCCAAAGTTTCTATAGGACATTTAAAAGAAAATATTAAAGGTTCAAATTTAGTAGTAGTTTCATCAGCAATTGATAAGAGTAATCCAGAAATCATTAAAGCAAAAAAAGATTCGATAACGATTATTCCAAGAGCAGAAATGCTTGGAAGCATTATGATTGGCTATGAAAGTATTGCTGTTGCTGGAAGTCATGGTAAGACAACTACCACTAGCATGATTGCAAAAATTTTGAGTGTTGCAAATTTGAGTCCAACATATGTTGTTGGAGGAAAGGTTCTAAGTACTGATGAAAATTCTGATCTTGGCGAGGGTAAGTATCTTGTTGCAGAGGCTGATGAAAGTGATGGAACATTTACTCATCTTCAACCCGATGTAGCTGTTTTAACAAACATAGATGACGATCATTTAGTTCATTACAATAATATATTTGATAATCTTCTAGACTCATTTGTTTCGTTTTCTGAAAATGTTCCATTTTATGGCTATCTTTTAATTAATAGCGACGATAAGAATATAAAAAAGATTTCAAAAAGAATATCCAGAACACAAATAAGTTTTGGTGAATCAAAAAAAGCTAATTATCAAATAATTAATATTGAACCTGTAAATGGTAGACAAAATTTTGAGATTTTTGATAAAAAGAATAATAAAAATCACAAGTTTAAATTAAATTTACCAGGTAGGCATAATGTTTTTAATGCAGCTGCTTCTATCGGTGTTGCCATGGAGGAAGGAATTCCAATTAGCGCTATAAAAAAAGGTATTTCAGAATTTTCAGGTGTAAGCAGAAGATATGAGAAGCATAATATAAAGATTAACCAAAAAAAAATTGTTCTAATAGATGATTATGGCCATCATCCTCTTGAAATAGATTCAAATATTAATGCTTATAGAGAGGAATTCCCTAATAAAAAAGTTTGCATGATATTTCAACCTCATAGATTTTCTAGAACTGCACAACTCTTTGATGACTTTATAAGAGTACTCAATAAAACAGACTCATTAATATTATTAGACATATATTCAGCCAGTGAAAAGCCTATTAGAGGAATTCATTCAAGAACAATTGCAGAATCAATAAAACAAATGGGCCATAAAGATGTGACATATCTTAAAAGTCATGATGATGTGATAGATTTAATTATGAACAAGATAGATTCTTTTGACATTGTAGTCACTCAAGGCGCTGGCAGTATTTCAAAAGTTTGTGAATCGATAAAAGATAAATGGGCAAAATAAATAAAATAGCAGTCCTTTATGGAGGCTCATCCTCAGAAAGAGAAATATCATTGCAAAGTGGTATGGGCGTACATAGAGCAATATGTGATCTTGGATATGAATCAGATTTAATAGATTTTAAGAATCTAAGCAATTTATATGAACTAAAAGTTTATGATTTTGTATTTATCGCACTTCATGGTTTTGAGGGTGAAGGTGGAAAACTTCAAAAAGATTTGGATGATTTAAATATTTTATATTCTGGATCAAACTCAAAGGCATGCAGAAATACTTGGAATAAACGATTAACAAAAGAAATATTAAAAAAAAATAACATTAGAACGCCAGTTTGGCTTGAAGTTAAATTCGACAAAACAATTGTTGATCATGGGCTTCGTGCATCACCTTATGACAGGTTCAGACCTTTTGAATATTTATTTCTAAAACCACAAGAAGATGGCTCAAGCGTAGATATTTTTAAAATTAGTGATGAAGAAAGCTTAAGAGCTGCATATAAAAAATGCACAAATCCTAACAGAGGTTTTTTGTTTGAAGAATATATTCATGGAAGAGAGATCACAGTAACTATAATTGACAAAGAATGTTTCCCGCCTATAGAAATAATCACAAAAAACGAGTTTTATGATTATGATGCAAAATATATCTCAGACGACACTTTGCACGTTGAGGCAAAATTAACTCAAAATGAATTAGATGAGATTAAATTAATAGCTATAAATGCGTTTGAAGCATTAGATTGTAAAGCATGGGCAAGAGTTGATTTAATTCAAGATAAAAAAGGTAATTTTTATGTAATAGAAATTAATACAGTTCCTGGAATGACAAGCCATAGCAATGTTCCTAAGTCAGGAAGTTTATTAGGCTTTTCTTATAATGAGGTTGTGGAAAAAATTATCGATGCGTCTTTATAAAAAAATATTTCTAGTAATATCATTAGTAATTCCTGTAAACCTAGCTGCAGAATATGAAATAAGTATAAATTATGAATCTGGATTTGAATTTACATCTCAAAAGCTACTGTTTGAGAGTCTTCAAAAAGAATCTTCTAGACAAGGTATCGAGAATTTGATTCAAAACCAAGACTGGATAAAAGATTATTCTATAACTTTTAGACCATTCAAGAAAAAGATATTCATTAGTATAAAGAATAGAGAGCCTATTTTTATTCTTAATGATGAATACTATTATGATAAAGATTTAATTAGATTTGGTTTTGACAAATCTAAAAAAAAGCTAATTATGGTTCATGGAGATATAGATGATCTCAATGATATCCTTCTTTTAATAAATAATATGGAATTAAATAAATCAATAAAATTTAAAGTTGTAAGCATAAATTATAGCTACGTAAATGGATGGGATGTGCAAACTGATTCAACCTTAATAAGATTTGGAAAAAATATTTCAGATAATAGACTTAAAAATTTTCATGATACTGTAAATTATTTATACGAGAATAGAAAAATACCTAGTATTATAGATATGAGATATAAAGATGGAGCTGCTCTAAGTTATGGCAAATAGTATAAAAAATTCTAGCATGATTGTAGGTTTAGATATTGGTACTTCAAAAGTCGTTTGTATTGTTGGTAAATATAATGATGAAAAGAAATTAGAGATTATTGCCTTGGGCTCATATCCATCAAGCGGGTTAAAAAAGGGCGTTGTTGTAAATATAGATGCAACGACAGATGCAATAGATAAGGCAGTTGAACAAGCCCAATCTATGATTGAAGAAAAAATTAAATCTGTATATGTTGGTATTGCTGGTAAACATGTCAAAAGTTTAAACTCTCATGGAGCTGAAGCAATAAAAGATAATGAAGTCTCATCATATGATTTAGATAGGGTAATCGAATCTGCACAAGCGGTAGCAATACCATCTGATCAAAACTTATTACATGTTATACCTCAATCATTTATTATAGACGGACAAGAAGTTAGCTTGGATCCTCTTGGCATGTCTGGCACTAGATTGGAGACAAAAGTTCATCTTGTGACATGCGCAAATAGCGCTGTCAAAAATATTGAAAAGTGTATAAAAAATTGTGGACTAAATGTTAATGGTTTTGTTTTAGAGCAATTTGCAAGTTCGCATTCTATATTATCTGATGATGAAAAAGAGTTAGGAGTTTGTTTGGTTGATATCGGTGGTGGCACCACCGATATTGCAATATTTAATTCTGGTTCAATAGTACATACTGGAGTTATTCCTATTGCAGGTGATAATGTTACGAAAGATATAGCAGAGGCGCTAAGAACTCCAACACCTCAAGCTGAGGACATAAAACAAAAATTTGGTTGCGCAGTAACTGAATTTACAAGAGATGAAGAAAAATTTGAAGTTCTTGCTGTTGGTGGCAGATCTCCAAGAGATTGTTCTAGAAGTGCCTTGGCAGACATCATTCAGCAACGTTATTCTGAACTTTTTGATTTGATAAAAACTGAAATTTCAAGAAATGGATTTAAAGAACACATATCAGCTGGAATTGTTCTTACTGGGGGTACTTCAAAAATGGAAGGCGTAGTTGAGTTAGCTGAATCCATATTTCAAACTTCTGTTAGATTGGGTATACCCACAAATTTTAAGGGTATGGAAACAATACTTCAAAACCCTATATATGCTACTTCAATTGGCCTAATTGAACATGGCTATAAACAAATTAACCATGAACTTTTGTCTGAGCAGAATAAAGGATTTTTCTCTAGGCTAATGAGCATAATAAAAAGCGAGTATTGATAAAAAAAATTAATTCAATTAGAATGCTTTTTCCTTGGTTTTTACTATAGTTAAAAATCTATAACCATAAGGGAAAATATGAAAAAATACGAAGCAGTAGTAATCCTTAACCCAAACCTTTCTTCAAAGGCTGATGATTTTATAAAAGATTTTGAAAAATTACTTATTGCTAATTCTTTCCGCGTTTTAAAATGCGAAGATGTTGGTAGAAGACAGTTATCATATTCAATAAATAATCACAATAAAGGGCATTATTTATTATTTGATATTGAGGGTGAAGCTCCTAAGTTAATAGAGATTGAAAATAAGATCAAATACAATGAATCAATCATTAGACATCTCTTCCTATCCGTAAAAAATCATTCAGGACAAGATTCTCAGTTGCTTATAGATTCTAAAAATAAGAAACATGATTCAGAAGAGGTTACAACTAAAGAAGATAAGAAAAAAGTAAAAAGAGTTAAGCCTAAAGAAGACGGTGATAACGAAGATGAAAAGAAGAATGATAAAAAAGAAAAAGCAGATATTAAAGATAATGAACCATCATCAGCAGAAGCAAACATTGAAGACAAGGATGTAAAAGATGAATAAATATGAATTACCAGAAAAGTTTGACTATAAAGACATCAATATCTTAAAACAGTTCATAACAGAAACTGGAAAGATTATTCCAGCAAGGGTTACAGGAATATCAGCATCTAATCAAAGAAAATTAACAAGATACATTAAGGTGGCTAGATTTTTAGCACTAATACCTTATACGGATATGCATAAATAAATTATGAAGATTATATTACTTGATAAGATTCAAAGGCTTGGAGAAATTGGAGACATAGTTGATGTCAATTCAGGATATGCTAGGAATTTTTTAATTCCCCAAAAAAAAGCCGCTTTTGCTAGTGAAAAAAATATTGCCGAGGTTGAATCGAAAAAAGATGAACTAGCAGCAATGTCTGAAGATGCGCTTACAAAAGCACAAGCTAGGGCAAATGAGTTAGAAGGTTCTGAATGTGAAATCTTGGTTCCAGTAACTGAAGAAGGTGCTCTATATGGATCTGTTGGTACAAGAGAAATTTCTGAAGCTTTTATCAACAATCAAATTCAAATAGATAAAAGTGAAGTTCAGCTTCCCGAAGGCCCTCTAAAAGAAACAGGTGAACATAATATTGTTATTGGTGTTCATCCAGAAGTAAGTGTTGAAGTTTTAGTAAAAGTATCACCAGAGTAGTTGTATATTTTGAAATATGATGTAAAAATCATATTCCAATGTCAGATATGCAAGTCAATCATAACGAGCAAACCAGAGAAGCAGAAAGAGCTGTTCTTGGAGGGCTGATGCTTGAAACTCATAGATTTGATACAGTAATTCAAGTAATAAAAGAAAAAGACTTTGATGGTAAAGATCATCAGATAATTTTTCAATCAATGGCTGAGCTTATTGAAGAAAATAAACCCCTTGATCCTATAACTGTATCTGAGAAATTAGATAATAAGAATTCTCTTAATAAAATTGGGGGGAAAGATTACTTAGTTGAATTAGCAACATCGACACCATCAGCAGCTAATTTAGATGCATATGCAGAGATCATTAGACAAAGATCAATCACAAGAAAGCTAATGAAAGCTAATTTTGAAATATCTGAATTAATATCAAACCCTCAGGGACAAGAGGGTGCTTCATTATTAGATAAAGCTGAAAGCATGATCTTTGCACTTAATGATGAAACAAGTCAGAATGATCAAGGCCCTAAATCTATGAAAGATAATGTTAGAGATGCTCTTGATCAAATTCACGAGCTCTCCAACAGATCAGGTGGGCTAATAGGAGAATCAACGGGCTTCAAAGACCTAGATAATAAATTATTAGGAATTCAAAAAGGAGACCTTATTGTTGTTGCCGGAAGACCTAGTATGGGGAAAACATCTCTTGCAATGAATATTGCAGAGAATGTGCTCTTAAATGATGAGTCGGATGGTGCAGTCCTTATCTTCAGTCTTGAGATGCCTAGAACAGCTTTAACAACAAGACTTTTATCAAGCATGACTAAAATAAATCAACAGAATGTTAGATCTGGAATGTTAAAAGATGATGAGATGAAAGCTATATTTCAACAAAGTGAAAAATTAAAAAATATGCCTTTATGGATTGATGATAGTTCCTTATTAACCCCTATGGAATTAAGAGCAAAGGCTAGAAGACTTGCGAGAACTGAAAATGGATTATCTTTAATAGTAGTAGATTACTTACAATTAATGCAACTTCCTATGTCTGCAGAAAACAGAGTTAATCAAATTTCTGAAATCTCAAGATCTCTAAAATCCCTGGCAAAAGAACTTAATGTTCCTGTAATAGCTCTATCTCAATTAAATAGAGCTGTTGAAAAAAGAGATAATAAGAGGCCCATAATGGCTGATTTAAGAGACTCAGGTGCAATTGAGCAAGATGCAGATGTAATATTATTTATATATAGAGACGAGGTCTATCATGAAGACTCTAATGATGGTAATAAGGCTGAAATAATTATTGGCAAACAAAGAAATGGGCCTATAGGAAAAGTAAATCTAACATTCTTAAAAGAGTTCACTAGGTTTGAAAATTTTTCGAATGATGGATATTACGATCATTCTGAATGACTGCAATCAACTCAGAACTAATTATCGATGCAAAGATCCTTAGAAAAAATATTTCTTATATAAGAAATAAACTTCATAAGAAATCAAAATTCATGGCTGTAATAAAATCTGATGCTTATGGTCATAATCTAGAAAGTGTTGTTAAAGATATTGATGATCTTTCTGATGGATATGGAGTCGTTAGAATTGATGAGGCAAAAAAAATCAGGACCATATCTAATAAAAAAGTATTGTTAATGCAGGGTATATATACTCAAAATGAGTTCCTTGATGCTAAAGAAAATAATTTGGATATTGTTATACACAATCAAGACCAATTCGAAATTATTAAACAAAATAACAACTTTGAAAACTTATGGTTTAAAGTAAATACTGGTATGAATAGACTTGGATTTGAGATAGAAGACTTTATGAGAATATATAACAAATACCTTCGTGATAAGAAATTTACCTTAATGACCCATCTTGCTGCATCAAATGATAAAGAATCTGTATCTAATAAAAATCAAATTAAACTATTTGAAGATTTATATAATAATCTTAATGATGATGTAGATAAAAGTATTGCAAATACTGGATGCATTATGAATTTTCCAGATCAAGCCCATGATTGGGTAAGATGTGGAATTGGTATTTATGGGGGATATTTAAAAGACAAAGAGATTAAAACAGCAATGACTCTTAGGTCACCAGTTGTAAATTTAAGACCAATCAAGAAAGGAGAAAAGGTAGGCTATGACGGAAGAGCTGTAGCTCTTGATGATATGCTTATTGCTTCTGTGTACCTTGGCTATGCAGATGGATTACCACTAAACATTAAAGACAACACGCACGTTATGATTAATAATCAAATAGCTAAAGTATTTGGAAGGGTTAGTATGGATCTAACCACAGTAGATGTAACGAATATAGAAAATTGTTCTGTAGGAGATTGGTGTGAGTTTTTTTCACCAAATTTACCTATATCAAAAATTGTCAAGACAAATGATTTAATTTCATACTACTTAATGACAGGAATTAAATCCAGGGTCAGGATGGTATATAAAAAAATATAGTTATTATAATAAGTCATTATTGTTTAACTATTATTTTTAATCTGTTATTCTAATATCCCATCATGACTAACTTTAATGATGGCAAAAACTAAGTACATTTTTATAACTGGCGGAGTGGTTTCTTCACTCGGAAAAGGCATAGCAGCTGCATCTATTGGCGCATTATTAGAGTCAAGAGGGCTTTCAGTATCCTTAATTAAAGTTGATCCTTACATTAATGTTGATCCAGGCACGATGAGTCCTTTTCAACATGGTGAGGTATTTGTAACTAATGATGGGACAGAAACAGATCTCGACCTAGGTCATTATGAAAGGTTTGTAAGGTTTGAAGCATCAAAAAAGAATAATTTCACTGCTGGAAAAGTATACGAAACGGTTATTAGAAACGAAAGAAAAGGAAAATATTTAGGAGGAACTGTCCAAGTTATCCCTCATATTACTAATGAAATTAAAAAAAGGATTAAAGCCGGCGGTTTAAATAAAGACATAGCTATTGTTGAAGTAGGTGGAACGGTTGGCGATATTGAGAGCCAGCCCTTTGTTGAAGCGCTAAGACAAATGGCTCTTGAATTACCAAATTCATCATGGGCTTTTGTACATTTAACACTTGTTCCTTTTATAAATGCCTCCGGTGAACTAAAAACAAAACCAACACAACATTCTGTAAAGGAACTAAGATCACTAGGCATTAGTCCAGATGTCCTGATCTGTCGTTCAGATAAAGAATTACCAAAAGATGAAAAGAATAAAATAGCATTATTTTGCTCCGTACCAAACAATAGTGTAATTTCTATGCATGATGTAGATACCGTTTATTCTATTCCTTTACTATTAAACAAACAGAAAGTAGATAAGACAATATTAGAAAAATTAAAGATCAAATCTAGAAATCCACAATTAAATGATTGGAAAAGAGTTGTAAAGGCAAAATTATTGCCTGAAAAAGAAGTTAATGTTTCTTTTGTTGGAAAATATACAGAATTAAAAGATTCCTATAAATCAATAAATGAGGCCTTAGAACATGCTGGAATTAAAAATAAAACAAAAGTAAATATAAATTTTGTTGAAGCTGAAAATCTCACAAGCAAGAATATAAGAAAAGCATTAAGAAATGCAGATGCTATTTTAGTGCCTGGTGGATTTGGTGAAAGAGGTGTGGAGGGTATGATTCTTGCATGTAAGTTTGCAAGAGAGAATGATATACCATATTTGGGCATATGCTTAGGAATGCAGGTTGCTATTATTGAATTTGCAAGGAATGTCTTAAAATTAAAAAAAGCAAATAGCACTGAATTTAATCAAAATACAAAATATCCAGTAATTGGGCTTATTACTGAATGGAATGATATATCTGGTAAAAAAGAAAAAAGAGATAAAAACTCTGATCTAGGAGGCACGATGCGCCTGGGTGGTCAATTATGCATGCTTAAAAAGAATTCAAATTCCTTCAAAATGTACAAAACATTAGAAATTATTGAACGACATAGACATCGCTATGAAGTCAATCCAAAATTTAAAGATGAAATGATTAGAAATGGTCTTGAAGTGGTGGGAACTTCAATTGATGGTAAGCTTGTTGAGATGATAGAAATTCCAAGCCATAAATGGTTTTTAGCATGTCAATTTCATCCTGAATTTACTTCAAATCCAAGGGATGGACATCCTATATTTAACAGTTATATTAAAAGCACAATATCAAAGTAATTTATATGAAACTAAGAAACTTCGAAATAGATAACAATAAACCAATGGTCTTAATGGGAGGAATGAATGTTCTTGAGTCTAGAGACCTAGCGATGGAGGTTGCCGAAAGATTTAAGGAGGTCAGCCTTAAACATAATATAAATTATATTTTTAAAGGTTCCTTTGATAAAGCTAATAGGAGCTCAATCAAATCATTTAGAGGCCCTGGGATGGAAGAGGGACTTAAGATTCTTCAAGAAATTTCCAATACTTTTGATATTCCTGTTATTACTGATATTCATGAGCCCAATCAAGCCGAGCCGGTTAGTGAGATTTGTGAAGTAATACAAATACCTGCCTTCCTAGCAAGACAGACTGATTTAGTAAATGCGGCGGCAAAAACAAAATCAATAATACAGTTCAAGAAGCCACAGTTCTTATCAGCCCCAGAGATGTCAAATATTGTTGAGAAGTGTTCATCGGCTGGCAATAGTCAGATAACATTATGCGAGCGAGGCAATAGCTTTGGTTACAATAATTTAGTTGTTGATACTTTAAATTTTCAAATTCTTAAAAAGCTATCCAAGCCAGTTATATTTGATGTGACTCATTCTCTCCAGTTACCAGGAGGATTAGGAAGTGCAACTGGGGGGAGAAGAGAGTATGTTTTAAGTTTAGCTAAAGCTGGAATATCTCAATCAATTGCAGGATTATTTCTTGAAGCCCATCCAACTCCAGATAAGGCAATGTGTGATGGTCCATGTGCTTTACCTTTATCTATATTAGAAGAATTTATGAAACAAATAAAAGATCTAGACGAATTTGTAAAAAATCAAAATGATCTTGAGATAACATAAAAAATGTTAAAGATTTCTTCAGTTAAAGCAATACAGGTTTTTGACTCCAGAGGTTTTCCGACAATTTCTTGTAAAGTGGTTTTAGAAGATGGAACTTCAGCTTTCGCCATGGTCCCTAGCGGAGCCTCTACTGGTTCTAAAGAGGCTATAGAATTAAGAGATAATAAAAGTACTTATCACGGTAAAAGTGTTCTAAAAGCTGTTAGCAACATTAATAAAGAGCTGTCCTCAATTGTTATTGGTAAAGATCCAAATAATCAGCAAGAGATAGACAAGTCACTAATAATGTTTGATGCTACACAGGATAAATCTAAGGTTGGAGCAAATGCTATACTCGCTGTATCTCTAGCTGTCGCTCATGTTGCCTCTAAAGCTAAAAATATTAATCTATATGAACATTTTTCTAGTATTTATGAAGATATTACTGGTATTGTTCTTAATTATTCTATGCCAATGCCCATGTTTAATATTCTTAATGGTGGTGAGCATGCTGACAATAATATTGATTTACAAGAATTTATGATCATTCCAAGTGGAGCAAAGACATTTGTTGAGGTGATGGAATGGGCAACAACAATTTATCATAATCTTAAAAAAATATTACTGGTTAAAAAATGTTCTACAGCAGTTGGTGATGAGGGAGGTTTTGCACCAAATTTAAAGTCAAATGAGGACGCAATAAAATTAATAATTGATGCTATAAAAAAGTCAAACTTGGAGCCAGGCGTTGATGTTAATATTGCACTTGATTGCGCAGCAAGCGAGTTTTATGACGGAAAAAAATATATTTTACAAGGTGAGGATAAGAAACTTTCACCATCTGAATTTGTAGAATACCTTCATGATTTAGTATCAAAATACCCAATAACTTCTATCGAAGACGGTATGGATGAAGATGATATTGCAGGATGGAAAATGCTAACAGAGAAATTAGGATCAAAATGCCAACTTGTAGGAGATGACTTATTTGTTACCAATAAAAAAATCCTAACAGATGGAGTTAAACAAAATATAGCAAATTCTATTTTAATCAAACCAAATCAAGTTGGCTCTATAACCGAAACAATTGAAACAATTAACTGCGCAAATGAAAATAATTTTAAGTCAATTATTTCTCATCGTTCTGGTGAAACTGAGGACACAACTATTTCAGATCTTGCAGTTGGCCTAGGGATAGGACAAATTAAAACCGGAGCTCCATGCAGGTCTGACAGAATTGCAAAATATAATAGATTACTTTGGATAGAAGAAGAAAGCAGTGATATTGTTTTTAAATGAATAGGCCATATTATTTTTTAGTTACTTTTCTTATTTTGCTTATAATTCTTCTTTCTAAAAGCATTTTTTTTAGTGAAAATAATTATTCAAAGAGAAATGATTTAATTAAGGATAATACCATTCAAGAAAAAAAGAACATTGAGTTAAACAAGGAAAATGAAATTCTTCAATTTGAAATTATGAATGCTCAAAACTCAAATGATCATGTTGAGAATTTTGCAAGAGAAAAACTAAATTTAACATATCCTGAAGAAGATTTTGTTTCTTTTAAAGAAGATAAAGAAAAAAATGATGAAAAAAAATGATCTATTAGTTGTTATTGCTGCTGCTGGAGTTGGAGAAAGATTTGGACAGGATATTCCGAAGCAATATGCAAAGATAAATCACCAAACGGTTATTGAGATGGCAACTTGGCCTTTTATAAATTCCAAATACGTATCTAAAATCATTATAGCTATCTCTAAAGAGGATGTTGAAATTGAGAAACAGAGTTTTTATGGGCAAGAAAAAATAGAATTTATTTATGGTGGAAAAACTAGACAAGAATCAATATATAACGCATTAAAAAATACTAATAAGAAATTCAACTATGTCATAACTCATGATGCAGCGCGTCCAAATATATTTGAAGACGATATTAGAAATTTATATAAAGATATTAAGAAAACAAAATCAAGCTGTTCTTTTTTATACACTCCTGTATATGATTCTATTAAAAAAAATGGAGTAATTGAGGAAACTATAGATAAAAACAAATTTTATTTAGTTCAAACTCCTCAAATATCCCAATTTTCTGATTTGAAATTATCAATAAAGAAATGTATTGATAAAGATATATATTGTCCTGATGAATCCTCTGCTATTGAATATTCAAATCTGAAATTATCAAAAATTAAAGGCAGAAGGTCTAATATCAAAATTACAGAACCTGATGACTTGGAGATACTTAATAAATTCTTAACAAGGACTGGAATGGGATTTGACCTTCATAAGTATGAAAGGGGCTCTGGAATAATTCTTGGAGGGTATAAGATTGAATGTGATTTTAGAATAATTGCACATTCCGATGGGGATGTTCTTCTTCATTCAATTGCAGACTCAATTTTAGGTGCATCAGGCCTTGGTGATATTGGAAAGCACTTTTCAGATCAAGATAAAAAAAATAAGAACTTAGATAGCTCAAAGATAATAAAATTTTGCCTTATGAAATTAGATGAATTAAATTTAGAAATCTATAATGTCGACACTACTGTAATATGTGAACAACCAAAGATTAACCCCCACAGAGAGAAGATTTTAAAAAAGTTGTCAAAAATCTTGGGAATTTCAACTGCTCGTATAGGTTTGAAAGCTACCACTTCTGAGGGAATAGGCATTATTGGAAAAAACAAAGCAATTGCTGTTCAAAGTCTTGTAAATCTTAGAGATAAAAAATGAAAATACTATTAACAAATGATGACGGTTATGATGCTACAAATATAAAAAGCTTACACAGCAAGCTTTCTGAAAAACACGAAGTTTGGATTGTAGCTCCAAAAAACAATTGCAGTGGAATGAGCGCAGCAATTTCATATCTTAATGAAATAGAAGTTATCAAAATAGATGAAAAAACCTATGCTGTTGACGGAACGCCGGCTGATTGTTCTTATTTAGGGCTCTTGAGTATCGTAGATTTTGAATTTGATATCGTTGTATCAGGAATTAATCATGGTGCAAATATTGGAAATGATGTTCTGTACTCTGGAACAGTTGGGGCAGCAATCGGAGGTAGGAATTTAAAATATCCACCAATAGCAATTTCTGTTGCGTCATATGATGCAAAAGATATAGATTTTATCACCAATAAGTCTTGTGAATTAATTGATAAAATTATCACCTCTGCTGGAAGTTTAAAAGGTAAAGTAATAAATATAAACTTCCCTGATATCTCAAAAAACGAATATAAAGGTATTAAAGCTACTGGGATTTCTAAAAGAGATATTCCTGGAAGGCCTATTAAAATTGAAACAAATTCATCAAAGCCTGATGTTTATAGATATAGATACAACCTTTCTGGAGAGCCTCTTGCAGAAAGTTCTTTTATTACAGATGCAGAAGCAATTAAGAATGGTTATGTTTCTTTTTCAATCCTTGACTACAGTCTTAATTCAGAAAATTTTATCAATGATGCAAATAAATACATAAATGAGTAATTCAGGTTTTACTTTTAGAAGGGTAAGGGAAGATATGATTGAAAATCTTCTTGATCTAGGTATTAAAGACTTTAGGGTGCTGGACGCAATGTCTCAAATTCCAAGACATATCTTTCTTGATGAGACATTTTGGTCCAGAGCATACGAGAATAGATCATGGACAATTGGATACAAACAAACCATCTCACAGCCATATATAGTTGCTAAGATGACTGAGCTTTTAATATCTCATACAAACTCTAGAGGTAAAATTTTTGAAAAAGTTTTAGAGATTGGTTCTGGGTGTGGCTATCAATCAGCTGTATTGTCTTTCTTTGCTGAAAAAGTTGACGCAATTGAGAGAATCAAACCATTAGTTCAAAAATCAAGAGACAATATGAATAAATTAAAAATTAATAATGTAATATTTAAATATGGTGATGGATATCAAGACTGGGACAACTCAATTAAATATGATGGAATTTTATGTGCCGCATCTCCTAGGGAATATCCTAAGGACTTAGTTTCAATTTTAAAAAAAGATGCTAAGTTGGTATTACCGGTAGGAGGAGCATCTCAAAAACTGAACGTTATAAAAAAATGTGAGAACGATGAGGTTGAAGAAAGTTTTTATGATGATGTCTCTTTTGTTCCAATGCTAGCTGGTAAATCAGATGATGGTAATGATGCATGAAAGATAAAATTAGATATTTCATTGCAGGTGTCTTTATAGGTTTATCTGAATTATTACCAGGAATATCCGGCGCTACTGTTGCATTAATGTTTGGTGTGTATGAAAAAATATTAATTTTTTTAAGCAAATTTAAAGAACTAGATTTAATAATTCCTCTTTTACTGGGAATGGTTTTGAGCGTATTTGCATTCTCTTCTTTAATTAATTTTTTATACGAAAACTTCACAAATATTTTTATTTTTCTAATTGCTGTTTTAATGATTGGATATGGAATTTTCTTGGTAATAAATACATACTTAAAAGAAAATATTAGTAAGGGAAAATTTTTTTATATCAATATATTTTTTGCAATTTTAATCGGTCTTCACATAAATAGTTTTCATATTGATGGATATCAAGAACCACAAACTTTTTTATTAATATTATTTGGTTTTATAGCATGCTCTTTNTTACTNTTTCCAGGAATTTCAGGCAGCGCATTTTTATTATCAGTAGGAGCATATCCTTTGATAATAGGAAGTATTTCAAATTTAAATTTTGAAATTTTACTGCCTTTTGGAATAGGTATGGTAGCAGCATTAGTCTTGATGCCTAGATTAATTAACAAGGCCTATGAGAGATATGGTAAATCAATATTAGTATTTTTTGGTGGCTTAATTTTTGCTGCTGGTATAAATAATTTTCTATAAGAATTGTTTTTTATCTTTTATATCTTTATATTTTTCAGCCTCCGTAAGAGGCTCCTTGCCTTCAGTAATATTTTCATAGACCTCAGAAAGCCTTAGATTAATTTCTATAAAATCTATCTGATCAGGAGGGAGCTCATCATCTGCATAGATCGCATCTATAGGGCATTCTGGGACACATAAACCACAATCAATGNATTCATCTGGATCAATTACTAAAAATTCAGGACCTTCATAAAAACAATCAACAGGACACACTTCAACACAGTCAGTGTATTTACATTTAATGCAGGATTCTGTTACTACGTATGTCATAATTGCTTTAGAAGTTTGAATTTTAGCTTACTAAAATTTAAATTTACATAAAACTGTTTAAAAAAACTAAAATATAACTTATACTGTATAAATATACAGTAAATTAAGGAGAAATTATGCCTAAATCAAAAGATACAAGTTCAAAGTCCTCAAAGTCTTTAAAAGATACCCTTGCAGATATAGATAACCATTTTGGTAAAGGAACAGTCATGCGTATGGGAGATAGAGAGAATCTTGACATTCCATCAATTTCAACTGGATCTCTTGGTCTAGATATAGCTCTAGGGATTGGGGGCATACCAAGAGGAAGAGTAACAGAGATATATGGACCTGAATCCTCTGGTAAAACGACATTAACCCTTCAAATTATTGCTCAATGTCAAAAAGGGGGAGGTACATGTGCTTTTATAGATGCAGAACATGCATTAGATCCTCAATATGCTGAAAAACTTGGAGTTAATGTTGATGAGCTTCTCTTATCTCAACCTGACACAGGTGAACAAGCTTTGGAAGTTGCTGACATGTTAGTTAAATCAAACAGCGTTGATTTAGTAATTATAGATTCAGTTGCAGCACTGGTACCAAGGGCAGAAATAGAAGGTGAAATGGGAGATCATCATGTAGGACTTCAAGCTAGGTTGATGTCTCAAGCGCTAAGAAAGATCACTGGAAATATTCAGAGATCTGGAGCAACAGTTGTTTTTATTAACCAAATAAGAATGAAAATTGGTGTAATGTTTGGAAGTCCAGAAACAACCACAGGTGGTAACGCTCTAAAATTTTATTCGTCAGTAAGATTAGATATTAGAAGAATTGGCGCAGTAAAAGAAGGAGATGAGGTGATTGGAAATGAGACAAGAGTCAAAGTTGTTAAAAATAAAGTATCTCCTCCATTTAAACAAGCTGAATTCCAGATTATGTATGGCTTAGGAATTAATCAAGAAGGAGAAATACTTGATTATGGTAATAAACTCGGTCTAGTCGACAAATCTGGAGCATTTTATAAACTTGATGGTGAAACTATTGGGCAGGGTAAAACAAAAGCCAGTATATTCCTAAAAGAAAATGCGAAGGTTAAAGACAAGCTTATAAAAGAAATAAGGTCCTCTTATATAGAAAGTAAATCAAAATAATTTTTTTTGATACAATAATCCCTATTAATTTAAATTAGTAGGGATTTTTTTATGGCAGAGAAGGCATATATTGTAGAAGCAGTTCGAACTGCTGGTGGAAAAAGAGACGGTAGACTGAGTTTATGGCACCCAGCAGATTTAGGAGCTAAAGTTTTAGATGAATTAGTTACAAGATTAGACATGGATCCTGCTCTTGTAGATGACGTTATTTTTGGTTGTGTTGATCAAGTTGGTGCTCAATCAGGAAACATTGCTAGAAATGCAGTCTTATCTTCTTCTTTCCCTGAGTCAGTTCCAGGAACTTCAGTAGATAGACAGTGTGGCTCTTCACAACAAGCCATTCATTTTGCGATTCAAGCCGTAATGTCTGGAACTCAAGATATTGTTATAGGAGGCGGTGTTGAGGTAATGTCTATGGTTCCAATCGGTGCAGCTGTTACTGATGGATATAACGCAGGGCACGGACTTCCATTTGATTCTGAAGGAATGAAAGAAAGATATCCAGGTATTTTCTTTTCACAATTTACAGGCGCAGAACTTGTAGCTGATAAGTGGAATTTATCTCGTAAAGATCTAGATAATTTTGCATTAGAGAGTCATCAAAAAGCTGCTCATGCGACAGAATCAAAATATTTTGATAGAGAAATATTGCCAGTTGAAGGCAAAAATGCTGAAGGCATGAATGATCTGGTTATGGCAGACGAAGGAATTAGATTTGATGCTAGCTTAGACAAACTAGCCGGGCTAAACCCAGTCACCGAGGATGGTGTTATTACTGCTGGTAATGCAAGTCAAATAACAGATGGGGCTGCAGCAGTTGTCATATGCAATGATGCAGGCTTAAAGAAAATTCAAGCAAATCCTAGAGCTGAAATAGTATCAATTTCAGTAGTCGGAGATGATCCAGTTTTTATGCTAACAGGCCCAATTCCAGCTTCAATCAAAGCTCTAAAAACTGCAAATCTTACTATCGATGATATGGATTTATATGAAGTAAATGAAGCATTTGCTCCAGTTCCTCTTGCTTGGGCTGAGGACTTAAAAGCTGATAAATTAAAACTTAATGTGAATGGTGGTGCAATGGCACTTGGACATCCACTTGGGGCTACTGGTGCAAAACTAATGACTACACTTTTACATGAAATGGAAAGAAGAGAAGCAACATATGGCTTGCAAGCCATTTGTGAGGGCGGCGGAACAGCAAATGCAACGATTATAAAGAGAAGTGAATAAACTTTTTAACGCCTTTTATCTTTAAAGAAGTCTAGTATTGTTTTTATATCTGTAATTGAATTAGATGAGATTTGCCCATCTCTTCCTTTTAATTCCACTTCTTTGTTTTCTAGGAATTTTTTACCAATCACAATATTTAATGGAATTCCTATGAGTTCTGAATCTTTCATTTTTGCACCATACCCATCTTTTCTATCGTCAAGCAGAACGTCATAACCCATATCAGTTAGCTCATCATGTAATTTTATTGATGCAGATGAAATATCTTTATCTTTATCAAAACCTATTGAAACAATATTAATATCAAATGGAGCTATGCTGTGAGGCCAAATAATTCCTTTTTGATCAAAATTTTGTTCTATAGCAGCTGCAACCAGTCTTGAAACACCAATGCCATAACAGCCCATATGCAATGTCGAAGCTTTACCTTCAGCATTTAAGACATTTGCTTTCATTGATTCAGCATAAAGCTTTCCAAGTTTAAAAATATGACCAACTTCAATACCTTTTTTGATTTGTATTGTTCCAATACCATCTGGAGACGGCTTGCCTTCAAGTGAATTTATATCTTCACCTTCCTTTAAAAGAAGCTCGGTATTTATTGCAAATTCAGATGAGTCACTGATAGCAATAGTGTCTTCTCCATTTTCTGCTAAGACATGAAATTCTTCAGAACTATCTCCACCAATTGCTCCAGAGTCTGCAGCTGATATCTTATATTCAAGCCCAATTCGCTCTAATATTTTTTTATAAGTATCTCTCATTATTAGATAAGTTTCTTGAAGAGACTCTTCATCGATATTAAAGCTATAGGAATCTTTCATTAGAAACTCTCTTCCTCGCATAATCCCATATCTTGGCCTGACCTCATCTCTAAATTTTGTTTGAATTTGATAAATATTCAGAGGAAGTTCTTTATAACTTTTTACATTATCTCTAATTATGTCTGTTATAACCTCCTCATGAGTTGGACCAAGACAAAAATCTCGTTCGTGTCTATCTTGAATTCTTAATAACTCTGGGCCCATTTTTTCCCACCTATTAGTCTCATCCCATAATTCTTTTGGTTGGACCATCGGCATGAAGACTTCTTGTGCTCCAGACGCATTCATTTCTTCTCGAACAATATTTTCTATTTTTCTAAGAACCTTTAAACCCAAAGGTAACCATGTATAAATGCCGGAAGCTACTTTACGAATCATCCCTGCTCTAAGCATTAGTTTATGACTAATGATCTCAGCTTCTTTTGGAGCATCTTTTAATGTAGGTATTAGTAGCTTTGAAAATAACATAGTTTATAATTTTATCTTTTTTTGAGGACTTATGCCCATTTATGATTACAAATGTTCNNATTGTGAACATGAAATTGAAGTAATACAAAAAATAAGNGANAAACCTAANACANNTTGNCCNAAATGCAATNCAAAAAGTCTTAAGAAGCTNATTTCTGCTCCNTCTTTNAGATTGAAAGGNGGTGGNTGGTATGAAACNGACTTTAAAACAGGNAAAAAGAAGAATATNTCNACAAATGAATCCTCAAATGACAANAAANCNNNAGAAACTTCTAAAACAAACNCCAAGAAAGNCTCNAAACAAGATAAAATTAANGATTAAATAGGGAATCNATNATGAAATCTNATTATTGNGGTGAAATNACATCTTCAAATCTNAAAGAAGAANTAACAATTTGTGGCTGGATTCANAGAAGAAGAGATCATGGAGGTGTGATCTTTTTAGATGTTAGAGATATAAAAGGTATATGCCAAGCTGTAGTAAACCCTGATAACGAAGAGTCTTTTAAGTTAGCTGAATCAATCAGGAATGAGTATGTGGTTCAAATTAAAGGTAGCGTGCGAAAAAGATTAGAAGGAACAATTAATAAAAGCATGCATACAGGTGAGATTGAAATCGAAGTTAAGCATCTAAATATTTTAAGCAAAGCAAGCACTCCTATATTTCCAATTGATGAGTACCAAGAAGTAAATGAAGATGTAAGATTAAAAAATAGAGTTCTTGATTTAAGAAGAACTGAAATGAATGGCAGAATTATTACAAGGTCTAAGATAACTTCACTAATAAGAAATTATTTAGATAAAAATGATTTTAATGAAATCGAGACACCTATTTTAACCAAAGCAACACCAGAAGGGGCTAGGGATTACATTCTTCCTAGCAGGGTTCAGCCTGGTAGCTTCTATGCCTTGCCTCAATCTCCTCAACTTTTTAAACAACTCCTTATGATTGGCGGCTTAAATAAATATTATCAAATAGCAAGATGTTTCAGAGATGAAGATTTAAGAGCCGATAGACAACCTGAATTTACACAAATAGATATAGAGGCGTCATTTGTCGATCAATCAGAGATTATGTCAATTAGTGAAAAGATGATTAAAGATATCTTTAAAGAATTCTGTAATGAATCTCTAGATAATTTTACAGTTATACATTGGCATGAATCTATGCGTGATTATGGCTGTGATAAGCCTGATTTAAGAATTCCTTTAAAACTTGTGGATATTTCAGATGAAGTAAAAGACGAAGAGTTTAAAGTTTTCTCTGAACCAGCAAAAGATAATAATTCAAGAGTAGTTGCTCTAAAGGTGCCTTATGGCAATTCATTATCAAGAGGACAGATAGACGAATACACAAAATTTGTTTCTAAGCTTGGTGCGAAAGGACTTGCATATATAAAAATTAATGATGTTAATGACTTAGAAAATGGTATTCAATCTCCCATATTAAAGTTCTTAAAATCAGAAACAGTTGAAAATATAATAAAAACATTAGATATCAAAACAAATGATTTAATATTTTTTGGCGCTGGTAAAGAGTCGGTAGTTAATTTATCGATGAGCAGTTTAATTAAAAAACTTGGAGAAGACCTAAATCTTTACACTTCAAAATGGGCGCCATGTTGGATTATAGACTTCCCAATGTTTGAACATAATAAAGAAGGTGAGCTTACACCATTACATCATCCATTTACTTTACCTAAATGCTCAGCAAAAGAGTTAATTAATAATCCTGTTAATGCAATAGCACATGCCTATGATGCAGTCCTTAATGGATATGAAATAGGAGGTGGGTCACTTAGAATTTATGATGCTGAGATGCAAAAAATAATTTTTGATATTTTAAAAATATCTGAACAAGAGGCAGAAAATAAGTTTGGATTCCTCCTAAAAGCCTTATCATCAGGTTGCCCGCCTCATGGTGGAATTGCCTTTGGGTTAGACAGAATAGTGATGTTAGTAACAGATACTTCAAATATTAGAGATGTTATAGCTTTTCCAAAAACGCAAAGCGCTGCATGTCTTTTAACAGATGCTCCAAGTAAAGTAGAGAAAGAGCAACTCGAAGAATTAAAAATTTTAAGCACCCATAAGGAAGAATAATTTATGGCCGGTCATTCAAAATGGGCTAACATAAAACACAGAAAAGCTAGACAAGATGCGTCTAG